>JADLCA010000436.1 GCA_020847495.1 Candidatus Hydrogenedentota bacterium
CGAAGGCAAACTGGGCGGCGTACTCATCGAGAGCAGCAACGTCGTGTTGTGCGGCCTCGGCACGGCCACCAAGCTGGTGCAGGCACCCCAGCAAGAGACGAATGTCATTCGCATCATTGGCTCCGGCGTGGGGCACGAAACCGTCCGTGATCTCTACGTGGACGCCAACCGCGACCAGAATCCGGTGGGCGAAGGCGACCCCAACGTCTCCCACGCGCGCTTCGAGTTCTGCGGCATCAAGGCATACTGCCAGGAACCGGGCGGGCCCGGCGCGGAGCCGAATCACGACATCACGATCGAGAACTGTTACGTGATGAACAGCCGCCGGCTGGGAATCATGTTGGAGGGGTCCAACATGCGTGTTCTCAACAACGTGCTCGGCAACGCCATGTCCGATTCGGTCGAAATCCTGACCGGTCCCGGCGAGATTCGCGGCAACTATGCCGAGATCACGGGCCGCACGCACGTGGCCTTCGGTTCCGACCGGGGCAACTCGATTATCATGGCCAACAACATCGTGCACGTGAAAGAGGGCGGCGACATCGACATCGGATTCCGCTCCTGGGCGGACTCGCAGCGCCACATCATCAGCGGAAACGTGTTGGTGGTCGAGCCTGGGGGGAAGTGCGGCATCGCGATTGATGCGCGGGGATTCGGCGCTATCATCACAGGCAATCACGCGCAGACGGTGGATAAGGGAAACCGCCTGCGTGTAAATGTGGGTGCAGGCAACAGCATCGTATCGCAGAATGTCTTTGAGAACGTGGCCGTTGAAGTCAATGACCAGACCGGCACGAACAAGCCGATCCTGATTGCTGATAACATCCTCGAGAATTCCGAGGTCATCATTACGAAGGGCAACGTCAACCCGGGAACCAAACCGGAAGGGGAGCGACCGTAGATGCATCCGAACTACATGCGCATAGTGATCCTGGGCCTCGCACTGGCGGCCTTTTCATTCGGCGGATTCGGCGATGCCTCCGCGCAGACGGTGTTCGAACGCGTGTTCGGCATTTCCAAGACGCTCGACGCAGATATGGTGGCGAAGGTGAAAGCCCTTCCGGCGGGCGAACGCCTGCCTGTGGACCGCGATGGCGACGGGACGCCCGACGAGCTCTGGTATCTCGATACCACCAAACGGCACACCAAACAGCCGCTGCTGGTGCGTGCTGTTGACGAGGACAAGGACCTCGCCGAAACCGGCCGCCCCGACCTCGACAGCGACGCGTACTTCTACGACTGGGGCGCCGACGGCGCCATCGACGTCGTCACCGACTACCAGGATAACGACGGCGACGATGACGTGGACGAGATGGGCATCTTCTACGACAAGAGTTGGAAAGATGACAAGGACGACATCACGGTGTGGTGGGGCGTCGATGTGGGTGATGACAACCTGCTCTGGTACGACGTGGACGGCACGTACTACCAGGACTTGTGCCAGTACCGCACGCACTTCAGCGGCGACGAGATGTTCTACCAGTTCCGCCTTGCGGAAGGGTTTGATGCGTGGCTGAATGTATTTGAAGACCCCTTCGCGTTCTATGACGCCGATGGCGACACGTGCAGCGAGGTCGTGGTCCGCGTGTGCGCGCTGGGACACGCCGTCGAGAACCTGCGCTACAGCATCGACGCGGATGGCGATGCCTTCGGCACACGCACGCATGACTATGAGTTCTCGGTGACCGCTCTCCCTGGCGACTCCGCGATGAGCACGGAAGGGGTGGCGGTCGCGCCGATGCAGGTGCGCGGCATACCGACGCACCCGGTCTTGTCCTGGGCGGATACGCGCGCCTACGCGAAGACTGCGCCATGGGCAAAAGCCATGCTCACGTGGGATGAACTCAACGCGAACACGGAAGGCGAGGTGGATAAGGATTCGCATGAGCGGTGGGAAGGGCTCATTAACCGCGCCTCGCGGCGCGGCGATTTCCCGCAGGTTGGCGGACCTCCCACAAGCGCGTTCAACAAGCGGGTGGAGGTGAGCGAGCACCCGGCGAGCCCGTTGCGTCTCTATTTCGACACGGCCGATCAGCGGCTACATCTGCTGGGTGCGCGTTACGCGTACCTGGACGTCGACTACAACCTCGACGGCACCTTGGATGCCCGTTACGAGTACGAAGACACGGATGCGGATGGCGTGTTGGACCGGCGGCGGATCGATCTCGATGGCGATGGCACGGTCGAGTTCGACTGGGCCATGAATGGCATCGGTCGAGAGATCGACCTTGAATACGAACCCGTGTCTGCTGTCTACACCCAAGTTCTATCCGAGGTCCTCGCGAACAGCCAGCGTTTCATCGACACGGCGAAGGGTCTGCTCGAAGACTCCGCGGACCCGGTGGAGACTTTCTTTCTGAACGAACTTCCCGCGTGGCATGCAGAGCGCGAGCTGGGCCTTCGTATCCGCACAACACCCGGCGGCGCGCGCTACTACATGGACCTCGTGCGGGACCGGCTCTTTCATCGCCTATCAGAGAAATTTGGTGACAATCCAGCGTGGACGAAGGTGGAGCAGGCGTATTCGTCCGGCGATGTTACCGCCGCGGCGGATGCTCTCGCGAAGATGAAGCCTGGCGGCGAGACCCCGGTAGCAGCCGCTCCCTTCGGGTCCTTTACGAAACGAGTCGGCATCCGCGTGGACAACAGCGGCCATAAGCCACGTGAGCACTGGCCGGTTGTTTTGCCGGTCGCGGAAATCAGGAAGATCGCGCCCGATTTCAATCCCAGGAACTGTGCCGTTACTTTGGACGAGCGCTGGCTGGATTGGTATGAACTCCCCCACCAGATCGACACGCTGGATGAAAATGTGGGAGAAGAACTTTCCTTTTCGGCGGACCTCGGCGCGAACGCCACCGAGGAGTTCTACATCGCCTACTCCCCCGAGGGAACGCGCGAGACCTCCTTCCCGCGGCTGACCAGTGCCGTGCTTGACACGCCCGCGTATGTGGCGTGGGAGTCGGATGCGGGCGCATACCGTTTCTACACGGGGCAGTTCGATTACTTCGGCAAGCAATCGGATCGCGGCCTTCCGCGCGCGGAGCGCTTGCTCTATCCGATCGTTGAAGTGAACTACCATGCGGAACAGGACTGGGGTATTGACGCGCTCCACGTGGACGAGACCTCCGGATTGGGCGGCCTTACGCTCCATTTGGGTGACGCGTCGTATCTTGTTCAAAGCCCCGCGGGCAAGGGCGATGTCGTGTTTAAGCACCGCGTGCTGTTCTCGGGGCCCGTGCGCTCGGCGGTCGAGATTACGGCAGAGAACGTCGTGCCCGGGAACGCGGCTGTTGGCGCGCGATTCCTCTGCATCATCTACGCAGGACGCAGGGAGAGCGAGATCCGCGCCCAGATCACCGGCGTGAACGAACCGGTAGATATTTCCGCCGGCCTTCTTAAACTCGTGAGCGAAACGTCGTTCTCGGACGCTGGAACCGGGGTTCTTGGCACGTGGGGTTTCCAGGAGGAAGGGATTGGCGAGATCGGCTTGTCTGTCATGGTTCCGCCTTCGGTCGCCAAGGAGGTCGTGGAACTGGATCACGAGCGCCGTATTCGGTGCAGCGCACAGGACGCGTCCCTGCGTTACTGGATCCTGGGCGACTGGCGGCGCGGCATGCAGTATCCCGTGGCGCCGACGGTGGATAATTGGCGGAGGGAGACGAATGAACTGGCGCGGCAGCTTACGCAAGCGCCCGCTGTTACACCTGTCCCGACAGATTCGTGAGCCTCAACTGCGCGCGATCGCGGCCAGCGCGTCTTTTGCCGCGCTGAGAGTCTGGTCGATGTCCGCGGGCGTGTGTGCCGTGGACACGAACCAGATGCCCATGGACGTGATCTGCACGCCACGCTCCTGCAGGGCAAGCCACAGGGCGCGCCCGCGTGAGTAATCCGTCTGCCGCGCGCTGCGATAGTCCGTCACGGGCTGTGCATCGCGCGGCAAGAATGTCGCGCTGAACACGGTGCCCACGCCGCGCATGGCCAGTGGCGCGCCCGCGTCCATGCTTAGCGTACGCAGACCATCCATGAGGCGATCGCCCATCGTGAGCGCATGCCCCAATGCGGCCCCGCGCCCCGCGGTCAAGGTTTCCAATGCGGCGACGGTGCCCGCCATCGCGAGCGGATTGGAGTTGTACGTGCCCGCGTGGACGGTCTTCAGCGCGCCGAACCGTTCCATGTACTCCGCTTTGCCCACGACCGCGCTCACGGGCATGCCCGCGCCCAGCGCCTTCGCGAAGATGGCCAAGTCCGGCGTGACGCCGAAATACTCCTGCGCGCCGCCCAAGGCCACGCGGAATCCCGTGATGACTTCATCAAAGATCAACAACGTGCCGTGCGCGTCACATAGAGTACGAAGCGTCTTCAGGAATTCCGGTTCTCCGGGAATCAGGCCCGCCGCTGATGCAAAGGGATCGCAGATGACCGCAGCCAATTCCTTGCCGTGTTGTGCGAATAGACGTTCCGCCAGTTCGGCGTTGTTCCACGGCAGCACGAGCAGATTCGCACCGTCCTCCGGCTGTTGTCCCTCCGACGCGGGCCGCATCGTTGGCGCTTCGCGCGGACCCAACTCCGCCGTGGGCGACGCCTGGTTCCAGGCGATATTGTCCATCCATCCGTGGTAATGGCCTTCGAAACGCAGTATTTTGGGACGACCGGCGGCCGCGCGGGCCAGGCGCAGCGCGGCATGCACCGCTTCCGAGCCGGTCGTGCTGAAACGCACCATCTCCGCGCAGGGCACGTGGGCGCGCAGCAATTCCGCCGCGTACACCTCGTGTTCGGATTGCTGCCCGTAGACGAGGCCGCGCGCGGCCTGACGGCGGATGGCTTCGATGACGGGCGCGGGGGTGTGCCCAAGAATCATGGGTCCGTGGCCGAGCAGATAGTCGATATATTCGTTGCCGTCAGCATCCCACATCCGCGAGCCCTCGGCCCGCTCAAAGAACAGCGGCACGGGTTCGGAGATTGCGCGGATGTTGCTGTTGATGCCGCCGGGGATGACTTGGCGCGCGCGTTCATACCACGCTTTGGACATGTCGTACCGCATGGATGTGTCCTCTACGCTGGAGCAACTTCCCGCCCCGTCCTGCTTGATTCGTAGGCCGCAAGCGCGGCCGCAACAGCCTGGCGTCCGTCCCACCCCGAGGCGGCAAGCGGCTTGCCATCATCAATCGCGTCGATCAGGTTCTGGATGTTGGCAGCATACGACTTCAAACGCACGGGGTCGAGGAAACCCTTGCCGGCCCAATCGATCGGTTCCTGGGTGGCGGCGACTTCCCACGGTCCTCCATCAAAGGACACCCGCATCTCGCCGTACCAATCCACGTCAACCAGACCGAGCTCGCACACGATCTGCGTGGCGCCGCCGGTCCGCGCAAACCCGGGCTTGACGAGTTCAAACGAACAGAAGATGGTGCAAACAGTGCCGTCGTCCATGGTCAAGGTCACGTCGCTGGTGCCGTCCACGGGATAGCGGCCATCGAGGCTCGACACTTTTGCAAAGACTGAACGGATTTCGCGTCCGGTGAGGTAGCGAGCCTGATCGATATTGTGAATGCCATGGCCCAGCAGAATACCGACATTGGCCGGGTCCAACTGCCACTTGGGTACGGCGCCTTCCATGCCATCCGGCACAAGCTGAAAGGAATGCATGTGGAGGATGCGTCCCAGCTTGTCGGAGTCCAGCAGTTTTTTTGTTTCGAGGGGGCAGGTCCGCAGACGCTGGCTGAACATGACCGAGCAATGGGCGCCGTGCAGTTTGCACGCGTCCAGGATGGCGTCGCATGCTTCGACGGTGCACGCCATGGGCTTTTCGATCATCACGTGCTTGCCGGCCTGGGCGGCCGCCAGTCCCTGCTCTCCATGACTGGCGTGCGGGGTCGCGATGCACACGAGGTCCACCTCGTCGCATGCGATCAGTTCTTCCGGTGAAGCAAAGGCACGAACACCATACTCTTGGGCGAGGCGCGGGGCGCGGCTTCCGCCCGCGATTCCGATGAGGCGCGCGCGCGGTATCAAGGAGGCCACGGTACGGGCGTACGTCTGCCCCATGAACCCCGCACCAAGGATGCCGACGCCCAATGAGCCGTTCCGGCTTGCCATCGTTTTCAATTCCCTTCTTCGTGCGCACTGGACGGGTGCAGGATGCGGCGTGCGCAAGCCGCGAGAACGCACCCGAAAAGCACAAGAAAAGCACCCACCATTATCGAGAGCCGCGCTTCCTGGAATGGCACACTCGCGAGCACGGCCACCATCATGATTGCCCCGAGCGAGGCACTCGCCAATCCGATGATGCGCACGGCAACGGTCGCATCGCCGCCCTCGTCAAATGCTTCCTTCGCGGGGCGCTCCTTTCCGGTCAGACCTGACAGGAACTGCGTTATCTCTTCGATGCGCCGTGGGGAGTCGGGCGCGAGCATGCTCACCACGAGCAGGACGGCGGCCGTGGGCACGCCTGAAATCCATGTCAGCCATTGTACATCGCGCAGGAACTTGAGGCTCTCGCCGCCGGGGATGTTGTGATAGCTCAGCATGTATGCTGTCACCCCGCAGACCGTACCCGTCACAAACGCGGCTAAGGCTCCCCGGTTCGACGCGCTGCGCGTCAACAGGCCGGCCATCATCGGTATGGCTACCGGAGGCATCAGCACGCTGAATAGTTGCGCCATGTAATTGACAAGATCCTCCATGGTCTGGGCATTCGCAAGGTACAGCGCGATCCCGAGGGCCAAGGCGCCAATCAGGAGGGTGGCGTAGCGTCCGGTGAGGAGGAGGCCGCGCTCGCTCAGGTGGGGGGCAAACTGCCGCTTCACGATGTCGTTTGTGATCACGGAGGCGCCCGCGTTGTAGTCGCTGGAAAGCATGGACATGGTGGCCGAGAACATCGCGGCGATGATCACGCCGATCATGCCCGCTGGCAGCAGCTCGCGGCAAAGCAAGGGGTAGACGTCATTCGGGTTCGCGATTCCCGGCATGAACACCTTGGCCGCCAGCGCGGGCAGAAACAGGAGTGGAGGGCCGAATAACATGAATGCGGCCACCAAGTATCCCACCTTGCGCGCGTCGCGATCGCTACTCACGGAATAGTACCGCTGCACGTAGGGCCACTTGGTCGCGTAGGTAAGCAGTAGCAGCACGCCGAACGCAATCAGCCAGGGCCAGGTGTAGGTTCCGCCTACCGGGTGCGCGAATTCGGGGGGAAGGCTCTCCAACAGCGTGGTCAGGCCGCCCGCCCTGCCTACTGCGAGCGGAGCCAGCACCAGCACGGCAACCGCCACGATCACGAACTGGATGACGTCGGTGATCATCACGGCCCATAAGCCGCCCAGGAAGGTGTAGGCCAGGATGATCGCGCCGCACACGACGATCGAAAGCGTGAGCCCGTGTTCGAATTGAATTCCAAGGCTGACGGTGACCATCTTGCCAATGACAAAGAGCTTCAGTCCGTCATCGATGATGATCAGGGGCAGGCCGATCCAACTAAAACCCTGCCGAAGGGAGGGTCCAAAGCGGGTCTCGATGTATTCGAGAGGACTGGTTGTCACGGCGCGCCGCCAGCGGGCCGCCAGGAAGTATGCGCTGAACAGGCATGCCGGCACCGAGAACCACCAGATCGTGATTGCCACCATGCCGTATTGATAGGCCAATGCGGAGTACGCGATGAAGGTGAAAGCGCTGAAGGTCGTCATGTACAGCGAGATGCCCGAAACCCACCAGGGCACTTGGCGTCCGCCGCTGAAGAAATCCTTCAGATCCTTCATGCGGTTGGCATAGTAGAGGCCGATTGCCAGCATTACGCCGAAGAATCCGGCCAGGATGACGAGATCGGCGACGGCAAGATCTGTGTTCAACGACATGGCATGACAATGTGTGCAGCGCCCGTTACGCACTGGAGTCGCCTCGCAACGGCGGCGCGAATCCGGTATGCTGACGCCTTGGTTCCCACGGTACCCCTGGTTAACGGATCAGGTTTGCGCAACCATAGGACAAATCGCCATGGCGAAACAACTCTTCGTCGAAGGATGCCTCGCGGGTTGGGGGTTGCTGCCCTTTTTCGTGCTTTCCTGCGTGGGCGCGCAGAATGCTCTGGCTTGGGAAGGGTTCCGTTGGGACACCTGGAGAGAGATCACTGGCGTCACAGCGCCTGCATTGGACAGTCCTCAGGCTGGCCGCCTTGACCTCCTGCCCCTGTTGGACGCTGGCGTGCCCGGCGCGGACCCCATTACGACGAAGGAGGAGTGGGAAAAGAGGCGCGATGGCATCCGGTCAGTGCTCGCGGAATTGATCGGCACACCCACGAACCTGAGCGCGCCCGCAGCTTCGGCCGAAGTGCTCGGCGAGGAGGACTTGGGCACGTACACGCGCCGGCACCTGCGCATTGCCAGCGAGCCCGATGACACGATCCCCGCCTATCTCCTGATTCCGAAGAAGCCCGTTCAAACGCCTTGCCCCGCCATGATCGTCCTCCATCAGACCCAGGCGCCGGGGAAGGAAGAAGCCTGCGGCATGACCGGTGACCCGAACATGGCTTTCGCGAAGGAGCTTGTCGAGCGCGGCTACATCTGCATCGCGCCCGATGCAATTGGTTTTGGCGAGCGCATCCCCAAGGGCGAGCAGCCCTACTATGGCGCGCACGACTTCTATCGAAAGCATCCCCAATGGTCCTTTTTCGGCAAGATGATCTGGGACGTCCATCGCGTCGTCGACTACCTGGAAACCCTGCCCGAGGTGGATAAATCGCGCATCGGCTGCATCGGGCACTCCCACGGCGCGTACGGCACGATCATGGGCACGATCTTCGAACCGCGTATCCGTGTGGCGGTGGCGAGTTGCGGATTCAACACGCTGCGCACCGATCCCTCGCCGAATCGCTGGTGTCAGCTCACGGCGCTGCTTCCGCGGCTCGGCTTCTACGTCGATGACGTGAAGACTGCGCCTCTGGACTGGCACGAGATCGTGGCGTGCCTAGCGCCGAGATCCTATTTCAACTACGCCACGCTGTACGACGACGTCTTTCCCAACACGGAGAATCTCGCGTCCATCTACACGCAGTTGACCTCGGTGTATGCGCTCTACGGAAGTTCGGATCACTTCGCAGGCGCGCTTGTCACGGGCAAGCATTCGTTCCCGCCGGATTCGCGACAGATGGTCTATCATTGGATTGATCGTCAATTCGATCTACCTGCAAGCAACCCCGAATAGAGGGAGGAAGAAATGACTGACATGACGCGCAGGCAGTTCGTAGCAACCACGGCTGCGGCGGCCATTGCCAATGCCGCAATTGGAGATGCGAGCGCGCAACCCGCGCCGCGGCCAAATATCCTCTTTATCCTTGTCGACCAGCATCGCTTCGATTGCATCGGCGCCTATGGCAACGAGCAGATCCGTACGCCTGCCATTGATAATCTGGCGATCGATGGCACCCGCTATACCAACAGCTTCTGCGCCTACCCCGTGTGCACGCCCTCACGCTACTCCATCTGGTCAGGCCGTTACGTGCATGAGCACGGCGGGTGGAGCAATCACTGCACCCTCAAACCGGGCACGGCGACGTGGCCCGCGCTCCTTCGCGATGCGGGGTACCACACCGCCGCCGCGGGGAAGATGCACTTCACGCCGACCTATCTGGATGTCGGCTTTCAGAGGTTGACGCTCTCCGAGCAGGACGGGGACGGGCGATGGGACGACGACTACCACCGCATGCTGCGCGAGCGTGACACCATCGACGGCAACGATCTCGAGGATCAGCGAAAGGAATACCGCGAACATGCGCGGCCTGAGTACTGGGAGACCTTCGGCGCGCTCGCGTCCAACCTGCCGGAGGAACTGCACTCCACCACGTGGACCGGCGACCGGGCGGTTGAAGCACTGGAGCAGTGGACTGATTCCGGCAACCTCTTCGCCGCCAGCTTCATCAAACCGCACCACCCTTTCGATCCGCCGCAGACCTGGGCGGAGCGGCACGACCCCGCGAGCATGACGTTGCTGCCCGGCTGGACGGACACGTGTTTCGCGCACGACCTCGAGCTTCAGACCGGCTACTTCCCGTATGAGAAGTTGTCGGAGCCCGCACTGAAGCGGGTGATGGCCTATTACTACGCGGCTATCGAGCACATCGATCAGCAGGTCAACCGCATGATTGAAGTTTTGAAGCGCAGAGGCCTCTATGAGAACACGCTCGTTGTGTACACGAGCGACCACGGCGAGTACATGGGCTACCACCACCTGCTCCTCAAAGGCAACTGGATGTACGACCCGGTTATCAAGGTGCCGCTGATTATCAAGTTTCCGGGGGCGGAAGATGCCGGGCTGGTCTCGGACAGGTTGGTCAGCAATGTCGATCTCGCGCCCACGATTCTCGATCAATGCGGTATCGCTCCGCTGGACACGATGCGCGGGCTGAACCTCATGGACAAGGAGGCCAACCGCTCAGTCGTCTGCGCCGAATCCAGCGGTACCGCGCAACTCATGGCCCGCACGAAGACCCGGAAACTCCTTGTGCATGAGGGGAAGGAACTCGCCTTCCTCTACGACTTGGAGAAGGATCCGCTTGAAGCCGTGAACGTGCACGATGATCCGGTGTACGCGGAAGATCTAGCGATGCTGCGAAAGGCGCTTGCAGACTGGCGCGGGCTGAATCCCGTGCTTGAGACGGTGCTCGACGAAAAGGCGCCGCAGATCGACCAACCCAACGTTCGCCCCGACCTCAGTCATCGCGACGCCATGATTGCGTACACCCGGGAAAGAATGGACGCCTTCTACAAAGCAAACAGCGTCTGACTCGGACGGCCTGTTACTTCTCTACCCCGAAGCGGTACACCGTGACTTGGCTGTACTTCTCTCCCGGCCGGAGGACCGCGGATGGGAACTCGGGATGGTTGGGCGAATCCGGAAAACGCTGCGCCTCCAGGCAGAACCCGCCATGCTTCACGTAGGCCACGCCCGCCTTGCCTTTGAGGGAACCGTTGAATCCGTTGCCCGTATAGAACTGCAGGCCCGGCTCCGTGGTGAGCACTTCAAGCGTGCGCCCGCTGCTGTGGTCCACAGCGCGCGCGCCCAGCTCGACCCAGCCCGTCTTCTTGTTCAACACGTAGCAGAGATCGTAGCCCCCGTTGGTATCGCCATAATACTGTGAAATGGCGTGACCCGCCGTGAAGTCAAACGGCGTCCCCTTCACCGGCGCAAGTTCGCCCGTGGGAATCAATGTGTCATCCACCGGCGTGTAGCAGCCAGCATACATTGTGAGTTCATGGTCCAGCACGCTGCCAGCATCCTGTCCCGCCAGATTGAAATAGCTGTGGTGCGTCAGGTTCACCACCGTCGGCGCATCCGTCTCCGCCTCGTAGACGAGCCGCAGTTCATTCGTGTTGGTGAGCGTGAAGTTGACCACGCATGTCAGATTCCCGGGATAGCCTTCCTCGCCATCCTTGCTCGTGTAGGTGAAGCGCACCATCGGACCCTTGTCCAGCATGAAGGCCTCCCCTTTCCACATGACCTTGTTGAAACCCTTGTTGCCGCCGTGGAGATGGTTCGGCGCGTTGTTCGTCGCGAGAGTGTACTCCTTGCCGTCCAGCGTGAAGCGGCCCTTGGCGATGCGGTTCGCGTAGCGCCCGCAAATGCTTCCGAAATAGGGATTGTGCTGCTCGTAGTCTTCGATCTTGTCGAACCCCAGCACAATGTCCTCATTCACCCCATCGCGGCCGGGCGTCTCCAGGGCAACGAGCGTTGCCCCATAGTCGATGAAGGTCGCCTTCAGGCCGTTGGCGTTGGTCAGCATGTACGCCGTTACCACCGTGCCGTCGGCGGTCTGCCCGAAAGGACGCTCCTCGATCTGCCCCCGCGCGCGCTCGGCAGCGTAGGCAGCGCATAGTCCGCACATGAGCAATACCACGGCAATACGCACCAAAGATTGAACGGCCTGTATCCGTACCATTGCGGCAATCCCTCCAGATTCGCAGTCCCGGCTCTCATTCAGCTTGCGGTGTGATCGCGCTCCAATCTATTTCGCCGGGCTCTCCAGATCAAGAAACTTGGACCGCCACCCCACCGTACCCCGATTAAGACACAGGCGAGGGCGCCTGTGCCACACGCGCGTGCCATGCCTTGGTTGGTTCTTCCTATCTTCATGTCTCGGGTGCGCCGAAGTAATCGAGAATCCCAGATGCGCAGTGGAGCTGAGATGGACGTGTGGCACAGGCGCCCTCGCCTGTGTCTTCAATTGGCTGGGGCACCCTCGAATGTAAAGAGCCACCCCTTCAGCGTACAATCACCTGAGGCTCCTGGAGCATGAAGGAATCACCATATGACCGATACTGCCGAACCCACTCCCCCGGCTCCGGCCACCGCCTCCGTGCCGCCCGTGCCCGGCCGAGTACTATGCCCCCGTTGCGGCCACACCATCGATTCCTGGGACAACTTCTGCCGTTACTGTGGAAGACCCATGAAGGCCCGCGCCAAGTCAAATGCGCCGTGGTATTACGAGCCACTCTGGATCTTGGTGCTCTCCATCGCAGTAATCGGTCCTCTTGCGCTGCCGCTTGTCTGGAAATCGCCAAAACTCACGCGCTCCGCGAAATGGGGCTTCACGCTCTTCCACGTCATCTACACGGCCATGCTTGTCTACGTGCTCTGGTTCTGGTGCCTCTACATGTGGCGGCTCTACTCCACCCTAACTCAGGATTTCGGCGCTTTCCGTTAGCCTTGATTGTCCTTGTTTTCCGCGAGGACAGGAGAACCCACATCCTCCGGTTTTCCCTGGAAAGAGGCGAAGGCGGCAGGGCTCATTCGTAGGGCGGGATTTGTTCCCGCCTACTTGGCGAGAAGGAAAGCACTGGGGTGCGTTAAACGGCATTTCCCGCTAGACATCCCGGGTACGCGGAACCCGAGTCAGCTTCCCCTCCAATGCGCAGTTGGGAAGACAAGAAGGCGGGAACAAATCCCGCCCTACACTTTGCACGTGTTCGGGAACTCGCGTGACACCCCTTGCGAAATTCCGCTCACGACGGTACTATTGAGGGTGTCGCACTGGATCAATCCTGCGAGCATGGCGACGAGCGGCCGTGAAAGGCAAACGCACGACTGCAATCTGAGTAGCGGGGGCGGCCAGAAAAGCGTTGGTTCGTGCGTGACGCGCCTTTCCACTCTTGCGTGAGAAGGGCCTGAAATGGGGGACACATGTAATGGGTATGAAGCGCGAATTCGAACCTATCCGGGCACTCATCCATGAGCACCGCTACCCCGAAGCACTGGAAGCTCTGCACAAGATGGAGGCCGAGAACGGCCCCACGGCGGAAACGGAGTTCGGCAAGGGAATCTGTCTCGCCGCGCTGGGCCGCACCACGGAAGCCCGCGCGACAATCCGCCACTTGAAAGAACTGGGACAGATCGCGCTTGCGCAACAAGTGGCTGAGCGAATCGACCAAACGGATCCTCTCGGCCTAGAGGAAATGAAGCCCGCCGCGTCTGCAGCGCAAGCGCCGCCCGTCGTTGCACGTCCCAATTCATCATTCTACCGGAATGCCTTTTTCGCGGTTGCGGCCGTCGCGGTGCTTCTTGCGTTTGGGTTGTGGGCCATGCGCACGCGTCCGGCCGAGACCGTATCCGAGCGGGTTTCTCCCACGCCGCCAGTGGCACCGGCCAAACCGGTCTCTCCCGTGCCTGCGGTTAGCGATTCGCAGAAGGACGCGCCGGCCCCTGGCGATACTCATACGCCTCCGGATAGAACCAATCCCAAGGAGAGACTGGCCAATGCGACCCTGAGCTACGGCCGCACGCCCACGGATTCCAAGAACTTCTACACGGCGTCGATTCGGATCGTCGATACCGACAAACAGCCTGTTGTGGGCGCGGCAATAGGGCCATGGATTTCCCAGGCAGGCGGTTCGCCCGTGCGGTACGGGGGGTACGCCACGGATGCCGAGGGCCGCTTCACCTTCGCGGAGTTCCCCGCCGGCGTTGTGTGCGGTTTCAACACTGACCATATCAATGGCTACACGAGTGTCTCTACGGAGGGTTTTGTCGGAAATGGAGGAGATGAGTTGCCGGAAATGACCGTAGTGGTCGAGAAGCTTAAGGGCGATGTAAAGGGCGTGGCACTTGACACACGAGGACAGTGGATGTCCGATCAACAGCTCATCGTGGAAGTCTTCTACGATGACGGCAAGAAAGCTGTTCTCTTGGGACAGACATCACCCACCGGCCGTTTCAAGTTCACCGCTGGGCGCCTTGGGCACAAGCTCCAATTGGCAATTCGGGCCAACGGCGAGCCCTACCACAACTACCGCTGGACCAGCGACGCCCTTCAACTGAAACCAGACGCCACCATGGACCTCGGGGATCTTGCCTTCTTTCAGAGCAATGGCTGAAGGATGGAATGTCGGGCAACGCAGATCCCGCTGCAAAAGCCCTGCCTTACCGCAGGCTCTTGTAGTAATTGATCAGCCCGTTCGTGCTCGCGTCGTGCGAGGTCACTACTTTGTCGCCATCCAGTTCCGGTTCGAGGCTCTTCGCGAGGCGTCTGTGCTCGCGCGCGTGAATTGCGTGGTTAGACTGTGCCAATATGAGATGTACGTAGAAATCGGAGTTGATCGTGGCGTCGAAAGAAGACAAGCATCCAGTAACGCCAGTGACGCTATATAGGGCGGCACTGGATTTCTTGACCGGTGCCAAGGTGTTGGTAGGACACCCCGATGAAGCACGGGCCAGCCATTCCTTCGGGCTCCTCGTAGGTTTCTGTCTGGAGGATGCCCTAAAAGCATTTTTGTGCCATACAGGCGACAATGAGACTGATCTGAAGGGCGTTGGACATGACCTTGTCAAAGCTTGGAAGAAGGCAGTAGATAGGGGACTGGCATTGGGCGCCAAGCCGCCACAATGGTGTGTAGCGTTGTGCGATATCTACTTCAAGGACGATTTCTATGTGCGATACCCTCAAGACAACAGCGGCATGGTTGTTCCGAATAAGGCCAAACTGATCGACGATTTGCGGAAGGTCTTGTCAGTCGTGGGTGTCGCCTTGGGGATGGACGAGCACGGAAATTTCACGTAGGAAATGGCCTGTAACCGAAACTGACATGTCCTCCTCTGTATTACATGTTCTGAGCCGGAGTTTGTTTGAACCGAGGCGACGGCCAGCGAGGAAGGACGGGATAAAATGGTTGATGGCAACTGGGCGTGCAAGCTTGAGGGCACGACCGTCACGTTCGTGAGAAGTGAATCAGTGAGAGGGAAGTGACAAGATTACAGTTCTCAGCTCGATGACATTCACCGGGCACTCGGGCCAGTCATTCACCCAACAGACGACGAAATCACACTGGCTAGAGTCGTGACCGTGCAACTCGAAGTTTGACGCTTTGTACTCAAATTCTATACGGGCCTTGGCCCAAAGGTTCTTTTTGGGATCGTACAAGTACTTTCCTTCGCAATCAGGAAAGCCTTGCTGCACTGACTCTATATTGAAACCTAGTTCGCGACTTATCATAGCAAAAAGAAACACAACGCCCTGTTCATTGATGGGAGCGTGTCGCAGACCGCGAAAGTCAATCGGTTCTCCGTAGAATTGCCCCGGAGTTTTCTTCTTCTCTGCTCCGTTCGGAATCGCGGGGACCAACACAGATTTCATGGCTCCAGTGCGATTCTCACAAGTTGCCTCACGCTTACTTGGCGCGTCATTAGGAAGAGTCAAGATGAGATGCTCGTTTTCCGCTTTCCATTTCCGGTAGCGGATCAGAACGCTCGCCCACTTACCAAATCTTCGCACGTAGGGCCTGACGGAATACTCGCAATGTGCGCTACAATCGTTGAAGCCCGGTTCGTGGCCAATGGTCTTCTCGACCCTGTGTAAGGCCTGAAACAGGCTAGCGTCCTCGATCTTTTGCCCTCGATTCTTCAAATGCTCGGTAGGCGAGGTTCTTCGCAGTCCAGCTAACTCCAGTGCATTGCCTATGTTGCCGAAGCGGCCATTCACGGTAGACGCAGATATGACTGAAGCAATGTCTCGTTTGGAAAGGCTGTCCTTCCCAAGACGCTCAGCAAGGTTCTTGAGGATCTCTATGATTTGCTCATTACTGTAGCGAGGATACAGGCCCCCTGCTCACGATGTAGGGATTATGGGCGGCAGGTCTTGAAGAATCAAGAGGGTCTGGAGTCTGAGCCCCTCCCCCTCTGTACGCGGCAGGCGACGCGTCTCCTTTAGCGCGTCTTTGTGGTTTTAGAAGCTGGCCCTTGTCTTTCCTATGTGAGCATTCTTGCGTCTTGGCGTCTTGGCGTCTTGGCGTCTTGGCGAGAGTCTAATCTCCTCATACGCCCACAGCGCCCCTATCGCAGGCTCTTGTAGTAATTGATCAGCCCGTTTGTGCTTGCGTCGTGGGTGGTCACTACTTTGTCGCCATCCAGTTCCGGTTCGAGGCCTTTGGCGAGGTCTTTGCCCAACTGCACGCCCATCTGGTCGAAGGAATTGACGTTCCAGATCACGCCTTGGACAAAGATCTTGTGCTCGTATAGAGCAATCAGCTTGCCGAGCGTCTCCGGCGTGAGTTTCTGGAACAGGAACGAATTCGTCGGCCGGTTGCCGGGGAACGTCTTCGCGCGCGCGAGCTGCTCGAGCTTCTCGCCCTTCACGCCGGATGCCGCGAGTTGCGCCCTGGCCTCGTCCTCTGTGCGGCCCAGCATCAGCGCTTCGGTCTGCGCGAAGAAATTCGACAGCAGCAGCTTGTGGTGATCACCCACCGGATTCTGCGACACCGCGGGCGCGAGGAAGTCGCAAGGGATCAGCTTTGTGCCCTGGTGGATTAATTGGTAAAAAGCATGCTGCCCGTTGGTCCCGGGTTCGCCCCAGATGATCGGCCCCGTACTGTAGTCCACCACTTCGCCGTCTTTCGTCACGCGCTTGCCATTGCTTTCCATGTCCCCCTGCTGGAAGTACGCGGGGAAGCGGTGGAGGTACTGGTCGTATGGCAGGATGGCGTGCGTTTGGGCCCCGAAGAAGTTGTTGTACCAGACGCCCAGCAGCGCCATGATGACCGGCACATTCTCTTCCAACGGCGCCGTGCGGAAATGCTCGTCCACGGCGTGCGCGCCTGAAAGCAACTCTTCAAAGTGGTCCATGCCGATCGCGAGGGCGATCGAAAGTCCAATCGCGGACCACAGCGAGTATCGCCCGCCGACCCAGTCCCAGAACGCGAACATGTTCGCTGTGTCGATGCCAAACGCCTGTACGGCAGTGGCATTCGTCGACAATGCCACGAAATGGCGAGCGACCGCGCGCTTCTCTTTCAGTGTTGCCAAGAGCCAGTTCCGCGCGGACGTGGCGTTGGTCATAGTTTCGAGCGTGGTGAATGTTTTCGACGCCACGATGAAGAGTGTCGTCTCCGGCCGGACGCGCTTCAGCGTCTCGGCGAGGTGCGTGCCGTCGATGTTCGACACAAAGTGGCACGTCAACCCTGCCTGCCCATAAGGCTTCAACACCTCCGTCACCATCAGTGGCCCCAGGTCCGAGCCGCCGATACCGATGTTCACCACATCCGTGATCGTCTTGCCGGTGAAGCCCTTCCACTCTCCCGAGCGCACCGACTCACTGAACATCCGCATTTGCTCAAGGACAGCATTCACTCCCGGCATGACATCCTCGCCATCCACCACGATGGGCCGGTTGGAGCGGTTCCGCAAGGCCACATGCAGCACGGCGCGCTCTTCGGTCGTGTTAATCTTCGCGCCCGAGAACATGGCTGCGGCCTGTTCTGCCACGCCGCGTTCGCGCGCGAGATCCACGAGCAGCTTCACCGTCTCTTCGGTGATACGGTTCTTCGAATAATCGAAGAGGATGTCGTCGAGGCGCAGCGAAAACTTGTCGAAACGCTTCGGGTCCTGCGCGAACAGGTCCCGCATCTGCAGCGGTTCGATTTCCGCGTAATGGCTGGCCAGGGTTTTCCAAGCGGGTGAAATGGTGAGCGCGGACATGCGGGTGTCTCCATAAAAGGCCGGCGGCGAATCGCACGCCGCCGGCCGGCCTTTACTCTGGAATGCTACGCGTTACTTCTTGACGGCGCCCTGCTTGGCGACAGCTTCGGCGGCCTTTTTCGCCGCTTCGGGATCGCCGAGGTACGTGCTCCGGATCGGTTTCAGGTTCGCGTCGAGTTCGTACATCAGCGGGATCCCCGTCGGGATGTTCAGCTCGATGATGTCCTTGTCGGAGATATTGTCGAGGTGTTTTACGAGCGCGCGAAGGCTGTTGCCGTGCGCCACGATCAACACGCGCTTGCCCGCCTTTACTTGCGGCGCAATCGTGTCCAGCCAATACGGGACGAAGCGGGCCACCGTGTCCTTTAGACTTTCCGTCAGCGGCAACTCGCTCTTCGAGAGCTCCGCATAACGCCGATCCTTGCCCGGGTAACGCTCATCGCTTTCTTCCAGCGGGGGAGGCGGGATGTCGTACGCGCGCCGCCAGATTTTGACCTGATCCTCGCCGTGCTTGGCGGCCGTCTCCGCCTTGTTGAGACCCTGCAGGGCGCCGTAATGCCGCTCGTTCAGCCGCCAGTGGCGGATAACCGGCAGCCACATCTGATCCAGCTCATCGAGCGCGATCCACATCGTGCGAATCGCGCGCTTCAGCACCGACGTGTAGACCAAGTCAAACTCGAACCCTTCCGCGCGGAGCAGCTTGCCCGCGTCGCTCGCTTCCTTCACGCCTTGCTCGCTCAGATCCACATCGGTCCAGCCCGTGAAACGGTTCTCAAGGTTCCACGTGCTCTGCCCGTGGCGCAATAGAATGATCTTGTACATGCCTCTCTCCAATTCCTCTCGGTATTGCCTGAACGGCCGCAGACCTTCCAGGACCCCCATTCTCGGGGAAGGATAGCACACAGAAGTCCCGCGGTTCCTCTTGTCAGGCCCCGGCTGGGTCTTCCCCCAGTAGGATGCGCACGATCGCATTTGCCTGGTGGTGAGCGGCCACGCCCACGCGCGGCGCCATCAACCCCGTGCCAGGCTGCGCGGCGGTGGTCAGGTCGCCCACCACGGTCGTGTTCTGGCCCATGCGCCGTGTGAGTATCGTATTGCTGGATGCATGGCCTGCCAGTCCTGTGGCCACCACGATCGGCGTGCCGGGGCGCGCGCGACGGAAACACTCCAGCAGCATCGCCTTTTGATCCGGTGCGTCGAAGGCCTCCGCCAGCACATCCACAGATGCGAAGATCGCGGGTACGTTATCCGGCGTGAGGCGCACCGCATGGGCCTCAACGTTCACATAGGGATTCACGCGCGCCAGGTTGGCCTTGAGGGCCTCCGTCTTCAGCAGCCCCACTTGGTCGACAAAATACTGTTGCCGGTTGAGATTGCTGGGCTCGACCACGTCGAAGTCCACGAGCACCAGTTTGCCGACACCAATCCTGGCAAGTGCAATGGCGATGGCCGAACCCAGGCCGCCGAGTCCCGCGATGCCCACGCAAGCCTGTTTCAAGACTTCATGCACGCCGGGCGTGTGCCGCGCGGCCATGAGCGCTTCCATTTCCTCCGGCCCGGGAATTTCGCCTCTGCGGATCAATACGACTTCGTCGCCCTCCTGCAAAACGCGGTCTTCCCGCATCGGCGCGCCATTGAGCACCACCACGTCGGCGCCGGGTTTCAGGCGATCGCGCAACGCGAAGAGGGTCGTGCCCTGATCGATCTCGATGGGCTTTTCGGAGAGGCGTATTCGCATGTTGGGTAGGTTCTCCTCACTTCCAATCGTATTGATTTGAAGGCATTGTAGGTGAAGTTCGTACGCGATGCATGCCGGGACCAAAAATGTGCCGGCGAGCGGAAGAAGAACATCCCCCGGCGCTACGCGCCACCCCCTTCAACTTCGCATTGCTCAACAAAAAGCAGGACCCGCCGCGGCGGGTCCTGCGACTAGGTTACAGGAGCGGTGCTACACGACTTCCGGCACCACAAACCCTTCGCGGTAGACACGGGTAAGGTGCGAATTCGCCTCCGGATCATTCTTGACCTGCTCGGCTTCCGTGTCGATCTCGAGCACGCGATTCACGCGCGCGCCCGTCAGCGCATAGTGCGACAATGCCGATGACAAATGGCCGTCGATCGGCTTCGCGTTGATCTTCTCCGCGTCCCGGCTGACCACGCAGTCAATGAAGTTCTGGAAGTGGTACAGGTCGCTTCCCTCGTTGGCTTCCTTGATCAGCTCGTTCTCTTTTCCCTTGTAGGCCTTGTAGCTGCCGTACCCCGGGAACGTCATCCAGCCGTCCGATCCGTAGAACATCACGCCGAAGGACGTGCCGCCCGCTTCGTCGTTCGTGCACCACGGGCGCACTTCCAGGGTCATCATCTTGTCCTTGCCATCTTCGCCCTTGAACATGAACGAAGACGAGGACACGTTGAAGACCTCTTTCGCGTCGTCCCACAAGAACATGCCGCCCATGGACGTCACGCGGTACGGCACTTTCACGTTGAGGCCCCAGCGCGCCGCGTCAAGCTGGTGCACGCCCTGGTTGCCGATGTCGCCGTTGCCGTACGCCCACACCCAGTGCCAGAAATAGTGCACGTAGATGCCTTCGCCTTTTTCGTTCAGCATGAAAGGCTCTTCCTGGGCGGGACCCTGCCAGAGGTTCCAATCCAGGCCTTCCGGAGCCGCCCCCGGGTGGCCTTTACCTATGGAAGGACGCCACCTGTAGCACACGCAACGCGCCATATACACGTCGCCGATGATGCCGTTCTGCAACTCATTGATGCCTTCGATGAAGCCCGGGTTGCTGCGAAGCTGGGTACCGTGCTGCACGATGCGCTTATACTTGGCCGCCGCTTCGACCACTTTCCGGCCTTCGTACACGTTATGCGTCATCGGCTTTTCAACGTACACATCTTTGCCCGCCTGGCAGGCCCAGATCGTCGCCAGCGAGTGCCAGTGGTTTGGCGTCGCAATCGAGATGACATCCACATCCGGGTCTTCGAGCACCTTGCGGATGTCCTGCTCGCACTTCGGCTCCGGCAGGCCCTTCGCGGCGAAGTTCTCTCTGCACGGTTTGAAGAGGCGCGAGTCCACATCGCAGATCGTCGTGACCTGGGCGTTCGGAATCTTGCCATAGTTTTCCAAGTGGCTCCGCCCGCGGCCGTTGATGCCCATGACGCACACGTTGATGCGTTCATTCGCGCCCGCCCAGGCCGTCTTCGACGTGCCAAGCAAACCCAGACCAACGGCAGCTCCCGCCGCCGAACCTTTCATGAAACTCCTACGAGAAATCTCACTCATGGCAACCTCCGTAGATTCATCTGCCCAATCAATCTGACCCCTGTGCGTTTACAGGCAATACGATCCACTATCCTACTCCGTAAAGGAGCGGAATTAAACCCTGCGCTCGGCAGAAACCGCGGTTCTTCTTAACCCAGTGATACGCATGTATTTCACGAGCCGGGCGGGCGCATCTTGAGCATTGGGTCGCCCAGAAGGTGGTAGATCTCCTGGTTGTACTGTGCCCGGACCACGTCCGTTCCGAGCCACATGGTCTGGTGGAACTTTGCCCATTGATACGCCGCACCGAGGCGCTCAAACACGGGACGGTCCTCCCAGGGATTGATGCTGCCTTCCGCGAAGTCCGGGTACAACGCGGCCATCAGGCCATCAAGAAGACGGTCGTTTGCGTCCGCGTCTCCGCCGCGTATCGCACCCACGATGGCCACGGCTCCGCCCTCGGGGTACCGCAGCGCGCGTTCGCAAAAACACTCCTGGCGCGGGCCAGTCTGGGTATTTGCAAATGGCCCCAAGAATGTCTTCACGATGTCGGTCTCGTTATCAAACCAACCGGAATCACAATTCAAGCTGAACACAATCGGGTAGAAGGCGGTCGCCGGGTCGTCCATCGCCACGAGCTGTCCCGGGTCCCAGGCCGGTGGGTTGCCCCCCGAGAACGCGGGATGTACCCACCCATACTTGTAGCCGTGGTCACAATGGACGATGAGTCCTTCCAGTCCTTCGCGCCAATTTGCCTGGATATCCTCGTAATCGGCGTCCCAAGCGTACGTAAGGAGATCGGGGGCGAGGGCTTCCCCGTTGAAATCTTGAATCGGATCCACTCCGCCGTTGCGCGTATAGCCAAACCGCACGGTCACCCCGCGATCTGACAGAAAACCGCGGACCTTTTCGACGCCCTTGATGAACTCCCAATCGTCGCGCCCGTCCTGACGTCCATAGATAGCCTCGTCGCCGAACAGCCGCGGTGACTCGGCATATGGCGTTGTGAGCGTCATCTCCGTGTTGCTGGTCACGGATGCCACCTGATAGATCGGGCCTGGATCTTCGGGGTCGGTCGTCACCATGATGTAGTCTTCGGGTAGGATTGTGCCCAGGAAAGAGGTTCCCGTGCCGCGCACAGCGGTGCTTCCCTCGGTGAACCACAGACGCCCCTCGATAGCGCCGACGGGCCTTAACAGATCATCGAAATAGCCGTAGGTTGCCGCGTGGGCGGGATAATCGCTTTCCAGCCGCCCTTCATATTGGATAATCTTGTCGACGACCGCCTCGGCCTCATCGGGTGTATCCACGGAGATCCGCCCGATCGCCACATCCGGCAGAGCGTCTCCGCCGCGAATCGCCGCGTAGTGCTGGTCCGTTTCCACGGTGTCGACAGATTCCAGCAAGCCATCCGGGTCTTCGGCGCCGCGCACGTTCATGCCTTGATTCGGAGGGATGATCTCCGCGTCGCCGAAGATCAGGACCGCCGACATGACTCTCGGAAAGGGATACGATGTCGTGGGCACGATGTTCGTGCTGTCCTTGCCGATGATGAAATCACGTATCGACGGCGCGTCCGGATAACTCGATTCGGAGAGCGCAGCCAGATACACGCGGGTGCCGGTGTCTTGCCTCCAGCGTGCGAGCCGGCGCGCCTGATTGAAGAGTTCCGGCCGCGTGATGATGAGCAGGTCGAACGGATCATCCATGATGTGAATGGGATCGACCGATGCGAGCACGTGCGACAAATCGTCCGCCTCAATCACGGGCACCTGGCTGCCGTTCACCACGTCGTCCACCAGCCATTGCTCGGCGCCGGTTTCCTGGAGTGCCTTGTAGTCGCCGAGCACGGGCGGTATCTTCAGCGCCTGCTTGCCGCCGAACTGCACCTGTACCCGCAGGTCGCGGGAAAGCACCAGCCGGTGCTTGGCAGGCAAGTACCGTACTGGGTACACGCGCACCTCCAGCATCCGCATGTTACCCATCTGATAGCTGGACTCCTCATACTGAACGGCAGGATACGGGCTGTTGGACGCATATACCTGCTCATCCCGAACAAAACCGGGCCGCGGGTAGTCCCCTTCGCCATCCTCCAGCCAGGGAGGTGATTGAGCGGGATACACGAACACGCCGTCGTACAGGCGTTTGGACTCCTGCGTGACCGTGATGTTCCATTGGGCCGTCTCCTCGCTCTGACTCTCCACGGGCACCGCGAAGAGCAGCGTGTAGAATGGCAGTTCCGGCTTTCCCGGCTCCTGCGTGCGCGATGCGCCGGGAATCGACAGGCGGTGATACAGGTCCTGCATGTACGATGTGACCTCCGCGGCCACGCCCGGGAAGTGAAGAGAACAATCCACGTTTTCCAGGGTGACGGTACGCTCCAAGGTAGGCTCCACCTGTGCAGGGTCCGCGGGCAACTGCATGGAGAAATCCGCTGGAGGGACAACGGTCACGCCGATCGTCGCCGAACCGCCGCTGTGCCGCCCTGTTACGGAGAGCGCCGTTTGTCCGAGGCCCACGGCGTGCACCACGGCGTCCGAATCGCCCCGCGCTACGAGGGGGTCTCCCGGGGTGCAAAGAAAGGTCTTGTCCCTTTCATCCGTGGAGGTGACCGTGAGCGCCCGGGTATCGCCCAGGGTCAGCGTCACGGAAACCGGTTCGACCTGGATTACTGCGGGTTCTGGCGTGGGGCAACCTGAAAGCAATGTCGTTGCGCACAGGACAGCCCAACACACCAGGATGTAAGATGCGTATCGCATGTGTGCCACTCCTCGCCGTCGGTCCCGGACCCGACGGCAATCTTGTGGCCTCAGTATGAATGCCCCCAGCATGCCCCTTTCGAGTATAGCGCGGATTCGCAGTCCGGTCCATCGCAATGCCGTCAACAAGTCTTACCCCGAGCCCCAGCAGGCGCGCGCTGCAAAAGCAGCCGGGCAGAAGAATCGGACGGATAGGACCGATTGGACCGATCGGTCGCTGGAAAGACGATGCGCGAGGGCTCAGCCTCTTCCGGGGTTCTTGCCCCATTCGTGGGCGCGGGCGGGATCGTAGTCCGGATTGGGCACGGGCATTTCCGCACCGGCGGATTCGCGCCATGCGGCGAGTTTGGCCCGGAGGGCTTCGGCGCGTTCGGGGAAGTGAAGAGCGACATTCTCCTTCTCGCCGATGTCATTTCGGAGGTTGTAAAGTTCGAGGTGGCTGTCGTCGTAGAACTCGATGAGTTTCCAGTCGCCCTCGCGAATGGCGCCCGCTGGCACTGAGTGGTGGTAGTGGGGGTAGTGCCAATAGACGGCGTCGCGATTCAGCGCGCCGGCCTGTGTCAAGAGGGGCGCGATGCTCACGCCGTCTAGCGTTGTACCGGACGGCTGCTCCGCACCGGCCAGTTCGAGGAAGGTGGGATAGAAGTCCGGCGTGGTCACGATCTCGTGGCACTCCGTACCGGGCGCGATGTGGCCGGGCCACCGGACGATGAGCGGCTCGCGGACGCCTCCCTCGTAGAGGGTGCCCTTCTCGCCACGCAGGGGGGCATTGCTGGTGACAAGGGGTCCCTGGCCCGTGTACATGCGATAGAGGCCGCCGTTGTCGGAATAGAAAAAGACGACGGTGTTGTCCGCGATGCCGAGCGCGTCCAGCTCGTCCAACAAACGCCCCACGCTGGTGTCGAGGTGTTCGAGCATGGCGGCGTAGACGGGATTACACACCTCTTCACGCTGCTCAGGTTTGTTCGCGTACTTGAGGATGGTCTCCTGACGGGCCTCAATGGGGATGTGGACGGCAAAATGCGGCAGATAGAGGCAGAACGGCTGGTCGCGATGCGCGCGCATGAACTCGATGCCCTTGTCGGCAATGACCTCGGTGAGATGCTTATCCTTCGGGATTTGGATGTCCGGTTGCGACTGGTTGCCGAAGTGACCCCAACCGCCCGTGACGACGAAGTCATCGAACCCTTGCGTACCGGGGGTGATCTTCGGCTCGCCGAGATGCCATTTGCCGAAGGAACCGCAGACGTAGCCCGCTGGCTTCAGGGCTTCCGCGAACGTCACAACCTCTTCGGGCAGGTACTGCGTCTTGTTGATCGTGGCGAGGACCTTCTCGTAGGGCCGCCAATGGCCTGCGATGAAGTCCGTGATTCCTACTCGGGCCGGGTATTGACCGGACATGAGGCTCGCGCGAGTGGGCGAGCACACGGGACAGGCGGCGTAGGCGTCGGTGAAACGCATGCCCTGGGAGGCCAGGCGGTCGAGGTTCGGCGTTTCGTGGTAGGTGTTGCCGTAACAGCCGAGGTCGCTCCAGCCAAGGTCATCGGCAAGGATGAAGAGGATGTTGGGTTTGATCGGGGCTTGGGCGAGGGCGTTGAATGCCTCCATTGACCAGAGGCCCGCACCTATGCCGGCTGCAGTATGCAAGAATTGACGCCGATTCAAATCAACCTCCCTCTTCCATCAGTAACCGTCGGGGTAACGCGCTACTCAAGGACCCATTTTGGTGCGGGCGAATCAACTAGAACCCGGCCTCGCGTTGTCCTTCAACCTGGCGGTGAAGTTCCTCGACCAGTTCGCGAGGCATCTTCAATCGCGCGGCCAGCATCGACAAGTACGAACTCTCCGCGGGGTGGTCCACGTCAATCGCCAGCAGCGAGGCGGTATAGATCTCGGCGGCGACTTCCGGCGAGGTCGACGCGCGCACGATACCATCCATATCCACCGGATGATTCATTTCTTCGATCAACGCCGACTTCTCTTCCGGGGAAACGTCCAGGGACTCGATGCGTCCAAAGATGGCCTGACTCTCTTCGGAATCGAGTTTCTTATCGGCGCGGGCGGCGGCGATCATGGCGCGCACCAGCGTCTGACTCAGATCCGCGCGGGCCGACGCGTTGCCCGGAGGCGGCATGAACGAGCTGCCTTCCGGCGCGTACAGCAACGGCTGCGGTGAAGAACCGGATGAAGGCAGCGAGGCGCCACCTCCGCTGTACTTCTTGTACGCGGTGTAAGCGAGGGCGGCAATTGCGGCCATGCCGCCCAGCTTCAGGGCCTTCTTTCCCAGCTTGCGGCCCGACTTCCCGGCCAGCATGGAACCGGCAAGTCCTCCCGCGAGCCCTCCGGTGAAACTCGAAGCTGCCCCGCTATCGAGCAACTGATTCAGAATCTTGTTGAAATCTGTCATTTGCGTACCTACCTTCTGAGAACCTTGGGTCCCGCCCGATGAAAGCTCCCGCGCCTGCCGTCAGGACTTGCGCACTTTCGACGAGCGCCGATCATGGACATGGAAAGATCAGGCCTCCGCGTATCGTAAGTGCCCCGTTTCCGAGTTTCAAGACCACGTTACAGATGCGCGCTTTTCGTCCAACGGCCGGTGTTACGAAACTACGCCATCTTACGGGATTGACATAGCAGGCATGAGCGACTCAATATGGCGCAATGCCTCGTCTTCGCCACACCTTAGGGGAGCCAGCCGTGAAAGTAATTACCGTTTTTGTCATGTTCTGCACTTTCATTCCACTTGGTTTAGGTCTGGAGCCTTATTGGGCGAATCCACTCAAGCGCGAGGACCTGGGCCGCACGGTGAAGTTCACGTGCGTCGTCGACAAGGTGATGCAGGCGCACAAGAAGTGGGTCACCGAGGAATGGATGATCAAGGACGCGGCGGAGGCAGGCTTCAACATCTATTCGCCGCGGATTGGGTATGACAAGCTGGATGTGGTGGCGCAGGTGACGGCCTGGTGCAAGCAGTACGGCATTTTCCATTTGCCGTGGATGCGGGGAACGCTCAATGTCGCGCTGGATAATCCGGCGGGCGAAGGGAAACGCGTCGTATGGGCGGATGGCACGGAGCAGCCGCTGTGGAGTCCGAACTCGGATGAGCTGTGGGCATGGATGACGCAGTACATCACGGCCTACGCGGAGTTGAGCGCGAAGGACGAGCACTTGTTGGGCGTCTTTCTCGATTTCGAGAACTACGCGCCGGGGAAACAGGGCAACCTGTATTCGTTGTCCTATGACCGGCTCATCCTCGACAAGTTCGCGGCGGCGGAGGGCATCGAGATTCCGGCGCTGGCGCCCGCGGAGCGTGAGCCGTGGCTGCGTGAACAGAAGCTGCACGAGAAGTTCGAGGCGTTTCAGATCGCGCATTGGCGCGAGCGGTGCCGCACGCTCCGGCAGGCGGTGGATGCGCTCGACCCCGGGTTCCAGTTCTGGCTTTACCCCGTGCCGGGTCCGCCGTTCCTGCAAGAGGCGGCGTATCGCGAGTGGACGACCGAGGCCGCGCCGATGGTGATCGCGGACCAGACGACGTACGGAAGGCCGTCGTCTTTCTTGACCGAACAGGAGGCGCTGCAAGCCAACCGCGCGTCGCTGGAGAAGTACGAGGCGATCCCAAAGGCAATGGGCGTGCCGTATCTCTATTCGGGAGGGATTGACCCGGTGGTGCGCGGGGCGGACGCGGAGTTCTGCGGCAAGAACGCGGTGATGATTTCGGATGCGACGGATGGTTATTGGATCTTCTACGAGGGGCCGGAGTACACGACCACGCATGCGGACTACTGGAAGTGGTTCACGTGGGCGAATCGCACGATCGCGGAGGGGCGCTTTGAGGCGCAACGCGAGCCGCGCCAGACCGACGAGGGGTTTGTGCTCGATCTGCTGAAGCGGATCGACACGACGGGGTTTGCGGATGCAGACGCGATCGGCAAGGACGTGGAACTGCCGCTGCGAAAGCTGCGCGGCGCGAATCTGCTGCTGATGGCCTGCAAGGCGGGCCAAGAAGTGGCGCTCGAGTTGAAGGACATTCCCGTGGGCGACAACACGGTCGAGCTGCGCTGGGACTTGCGGACGCCGAAGTTCGAGAAGAGCGAGGCGGGCGCGATCGCGCACAACGAGAGCGGAGAGGTCCGGTTCACGCCCACGGAGAACGGCGTGTATTTCCTGGGGGTCTCGTCGGGGGCGTGCTCGTATGCGGTGACGCGGGCGAACGTGCCGGTGGCGTGGCACGCGGGCGAGTTCATGGGAACGATTCACGGGGAGGAGCGTTTCTACTTCTTCGTGCCGGAGGGTACCGCGGAATACAAGTTTCACGTAAAGGGTTCGGGCGCCGAGACGGTGCGCGTGAATGTGTACGACCCGGAGGGGACGCTCGCGGGCACGGCACAGACGTCAACCAAGGAAGCGCGCGTGACGTTGCCTGTGAAGCCGGGAGCCAAGGCGGGGGCCGTGTGGTCGTTTGCGCTGGTGAAGGCCGACGAGGGCACATTGGAGGACGCGCTGGTAAAGATCGAGGGGATCGCGCCGCTGGTGTCGTATGTGCCGGAGCATGCGTTTCGGCCGGGGAAGTGAGGGTGAGGGTAGGGGTCTTCGTGGGAGACTTTGACCCAAGCTAGCCCCTCCCTACGGTCGGGGCAAGCCTGCGCTGTGAGTATGCTGACCTTTCAGGCCACAGGGCGAAGAGCGAATCGTTTTAGGGATAGTGTGCGCGCAACGAGGCTCTGCACAGTCACGCGGGGACAGCGAGGACAACAGGGACAGCAAAGACGCCCCCTGCCCTCCCCGCACTCGGGGAGGGAGGGAGAAGACCATGGGCAGGATGCCCATGCCACCTCACGGAATGCCCATGCCACCTCACGAGTAGAGTGTTCCTTGGCGTACGCCCGAAGTCCTCTTTACAGGATCTCGGTGTTGCCGTATGCTGGTGGGTAGGGGCATGGGTTCGGATACGCGCCGCAGGCGGTCCACGGGGGTGGATGCGGCGCAATAGGGGGGAATCTACTATGGAACGCGAATTCAAGCGCAGGCAGTTCCTTCAAATCGCGGGAGCGGGAGCGTTCATGCTTGTGGCGCCGGGCGGATCGGTGTGGGCGGCGGATGCGCCCGCGGGTCCGGAGTTGGTGAGTCCGGGGTGCCGGGGTTCCAAGGTGAAGGTGGCGCGGCTCTATCTGGGGGTGCCTCATGCGCATTGGCCGGAGCCGACGATGGACCTGGACGCCGAGGTGAAGCGTTATGAGGCGGAGTTCGCGAAGCGCGAGATGGCCTTTGCGGATGTGGAGTTCGCGCCGAGCGTGCTGGTGACGTCGCGGGAGCAGGCGAAGTCGCTGGCGCCGCAATTGGCGAGTGTGGACGGCGTGCTGGCGATGCATCTGTCGATGGGCGTGCGGGGGATGGTGGAAGATGTGCTGGCGGCGGGCAAGCCCACGTTCCTGTATGCGGCGCCGTATTCGGGACACGAGTGGACGACTTTCGGAAAGTTGCGTAGCGAGCCGCAAGGCGCGAAGCTCGAGTGCATCCTGACGAGCGATTTCGACGAGCTGGCTGCGGCGGTGCGTCCGTTCCGGGCGATTCACCATCTGCACGAGGCGAAGATCCTGAATGTGACGTCGCGGGAACTGTCGGGAGAATTTCTGTCGGCGGTGGCGGACAAGTTTGGCACGGAGATCGTGCGCGTGGACCGGGAACGGGTTCTAGCGGCTTACGAGGCCGTACCCGAAGCGGACGCAGTGGCGGAGGCGCGCCGGTGGATCCGTCGCGCGGTAAAGGTGGTGGAACCTTCGCGGGACGAAATCGAGCGGTCGTGCCGGCTGGCGCTGGCGTTCGAGCGCATGATGGATGATGACAAGGCGACGGCGATCACGGTGGATTGCTACGGGAGCATGTACCGGCAGTTGCCCGCGTTTCCGTGTATCGGGTTCACACGCTTGAACGACATGGGTCTGGCGGGGATCTGCGAATCCGATCTGGCAAGCGCGATGACGTTTATCCTGATGCAGTCGATGAGCGGCAGACCTGGTTTCATCAGCGATCCGACGGTGGATGAGTCCCGGGAGAGCATCATCCTGGCGCATTGCCTCGGCTCGACGAAGATGGACGGTCCGGATGGCAAGGCGTGCCCGTACAAATTACGGACCATCATGGAGCGGCAGGAAGGCGCCGTGCCTCAGGTGAAGATGGAGAAGGGGCGGCAGGCAACCCAGGCCATCCTGATTGGGACGGACCGGATGCAGTACTTCACGGGCGAAATCATCGACGCGCCGGATACGGAGCGCGGATGCCGCACGAAGATCGAGGTTAAGGTGGATGGCGACATCGAAACGCTGTGGCACAATTGGTCTCATGGTCTGCACCGCGTAACGTGCTATGGCGACATGAGGCGCGACCTGGAGCGCTTCTGCAGGTACACGGGGATCGCGTTAATCGATGAAGCCGCAGAAGAGGGTGGAACCGTGACCACCTGAGCGGCGGTAACGAGCAGCAAACGTTGCGAGAATCTTTCGTGGCCTGGAGATGTTCCTGAAGTACGCGAGCGTACACGGAGGATTCGGAGCATGTTTACGAGGCGCGCGACATTGTTTCACCTGCTGGGCTTTCCCATCCGGGTGGATTCCAGTTGGGTCGTGTTGGCTGTGCTCGTGACGTGGTCGCTGGCCCAGGGACGCTTTCCGCACGCAGTCCCGGGTCTGTCACCCATTTCCTATTGGACCATGGGCGCGCTGGGGGCTATGGGCCTGTTCGCATCCATTCTGCTGCATGAACTGGGTCACGCGGTGGTGGCCCGCCGCTACGGAATTCCCATCGAAGGCATCACGCTATTCCTCTTTGGGGGCGTCGCCGAAATGGAGGACGACGCGCACGATGCGCGGTCCGAATTCCTCATGGCGATTGCGGGTCCTCTCATGAGCCTGTTCCTCGCGCTATTGTGTCACGTCATGGGGACGGTGTTCCGCGGCGTGAGCGGACTCGAAGTGACGGCAGAAGTGCTGGCCTATCTATCATGGCTGAACCTGGTCCTGGCCGTCTTCAACATGGTGCCGGCGTTTCCGCTGGATGGGGGACGCGTTCTGCGCGCGGCGTTGTGGGCCGCGCGCGGGAACTTGCGATCGGCCACAAAGATCTCGGCTGGGATTGGCACGTTCTTCGGCACGGCGCTTGTGGTGCTGGGCGTTTTCGCGTTTGTCGCGGGCAGCGTGATCGGCGGTCTGTGGTGGTTCATGATCGGCCTTTTTCTGCGCAACGCATCGCAGATGTCCTACAAACACGTCATCGTGCGGAGGGCGTTGGAGGGGGAAACGCTGCGCAGTTTCATGCAGGCGGAACCCGTAACGGTGCCGCCGTCGATCACGGTTGCGGAACTGGTCGAGCAATACATCTACCGGTATCACTTCAAGATGTATCCCGTGATTGAGGATGGAAGAGTGCTGGGGTGCGTCTCGACGCGCGAAGTGAAGGCGGTGCCCAAGGAAGACTGGGATGCGCGGCGCATCGGGGAAATCCTCGTTCCGTGCTCGCGCGAAAACACGGTGTCACCGGATGAGGATGCGATGCACGCCCTGTCGCGGATGAACCGCACGGGGAACAGCCGGTTTCTGGTCGTGGAGGGCGAGCGGCTGGTGGGGATCGTGGCTTTGAAAGACCTGCTCCGGTTCTTGTCGTTGAAGATGGACCTGGAGGGGGAGGAAATGCCGGAGGACCCCGAGTGAACAGGCTGTGCCACGATCCGGATTGGACGGAGCGGACCGATCGGACAGGTCAGTCCGATTGATGATGGCGAGTGGCATAGCCACGCCTTGCGTGGCTGTGCTCTTCGCGGGTCAAGACGCCCGCCGTGGAAGGCGGGCGCTACGAAGATGCAGCAATTTCCGTGAGGTGGGTTTCGAGTCGATCAATGGAGGCGGGCCAGGGCCAGTGCGCGGTCACGTGATCGCGGGCGGCGGCGCCCATGCGCCGGGCGGACTCTGGACTGTCGAGCAGGCGTGTGAGCAGCGCGGCGAGTTGGCTAGGATCGTCTCCATCCGCGAGGAAGCCGTTGAGGCCATCAATGATGGTTTCGCGGATGCCGCCTTCGGCGATGGCGATTACGGGGGTTTCGCAGGCGTTGGCTTCAAGCGGAGCGAATCCAAAGGGCTCGAGTTGGGGCGTGTAGAGCAGGGCGGACGCGCGGCCGAGGTGTTCGATGACCTCGCTTTCGGGCAGGCCAATACGCGCGTCAAACTCGACGCCAAGCGACTTAGCCAGGGATTCCATGTCGCGGCGATAGGCGGGATCCTCGAAGTGCCCGACCCACACGAAGGGCGGACGTTTCGCGGGGGGGATGGCCGCCAGCGCGCGGACCGCACGGTCGGGGCGCTTCACGGGGAAGAGTCCGCCCATGCCAAGCACGAAGAGTTCGCGGTCCGCGCCGCTGGGATTGAACGTTGCGGTATCGACGCCGAGGTAGCAGACGCGCGATTCGATGCCGTAGGCGCGCAGGACGCTTTCACGGCTGAACCGCGAGTTGACGAGGACCCTACTGAACGCGCGGACGCTTCTGAGTTCTTCGCGGGCCTGGATACGCAAGCCTTGTGTGGCCAGCATGTTTTCAATGGTGCGCTTGAAAGTCCTCGGCATCCACCATGTTCCGCGTGCGGCTGGAGGCGCTACCCAGGGGAGTTGCGGGAGCGCTTCGTACAGGCGTCGGCAAGGTTCGTGTAGAAAGAGCAGCGAAGGGACACGCACGTGGCGTCCAATCGGCGGAACGGCGTGGAAGAAGCAGGGATAAGCAAGCAGCACGTCGAAACCGCCGCGATTGATGCTGTCGGCGCAGGAGCGCGCGTGGTCATCCATGCTCTTCAGTGCCCGAAGCGTTCCGGACAACCCGGATGCCTCCGATCGGGGAAGCGGCAGGACATTGCGCGGGCCAAATTCCGAGAGTGGCAGATAGTCCAGGTCCGCTGTATCCGGACACCACGTCTGCACCTGGTGGCCGCGGGCGACAAGGCCTTTCACCTGTTCGTAGAGGGCGCGCTTGGCGCCGCCGCCCTTCAGGTTATGCCACACGGCGATGTTCATGAGGCCACTGCCCTGAGGCGCTCGCAGAATGCACGAATGCCTTGCGTCGGGTCCATGCGCTCTCGATAGAACCGCAACGATTCGGCGCGGTAGGTTTGGTATTCGATATCCATTCGCTGCAAGAGGTCACCCGTCTGTCCGATGGAGGAGTAGACCTCTCCACAACGGTACTCCGAGAACTCACGGCGAAACACGGGGATGCCGCTCGCCAGCATGGGAAGTCCGCAGAGACTGTAGTATCCGACTTTCCCGGATGAGAGGCCCATGTGGAGGATGTTTTTGCCGGTGTCCCAGTAGTCGGGCGTGGGTTTGAATGGGGCCAAACCGAAGTCGGCGGATGCATACAGACTGGTCAGACGATCCGGCGGTAACGGGTCCTCCGACACGAAGACCCGGCCGGTCTCGCGCAAGCGCCGCAGGTACGCATTCAAGAACGAATCGGCGCTCACCCAGTGGTGGAGGACGAGCACGTAGTCGCGGGGCCAGAACGCGAGCATCTCATCGAAGAAATCGCGGGAGGCCCATGTCTTGAGATTGCCGGCGTAGAGGACGACGCGGGACGACGCGGGGATGCCCAGCTTCTCACGCAGGTATGCCGATGTGCCGGCTGGTTCCGGGGCGGGTCCATTGGGAACGAGGACCATGCTGTCGCGCGGAAGGCCATTGTGATCGACGAGACACGCGGCGCGCTCGTCATCCTGCACAAGCGCGAGGCGGACTTCGCGGGATGCCTCCAACTCGCGCCGTTTCAGTGCCTCCAAGGGCGAGCCTGCGATTTCGTCTTTGAACATGATCTCGAAAGAGAGGTAGACCAAAGGAAGCCGGGCATTGCGGTTGAGCCGGTGGGCCTGGATCAATCCTTCCGGGTCGACACCGATGATGGCAGCATAGCGTGCGCGATCCGCGGCGAGACGCCGCGGCGCCAAGGTTGCGCGGAACCGTGCGCGCGGCTGCTCGATGAAAGAACCACGGCCCACCAGGGGATTCAGGGTCGAATGTGGAAGGTTGGGCACAAGACACGCGTCCACGGGATCGCCGTTTTTCAAATGAGCATCACCGCCCGCGCTCACGACATGCACAAAGTCCCATTCGCGCGCGAAGGCGGTTAGCAGGTTTCGCATGGTAGGGTGCGTGTCCATGCGCGCATAGGGGAAGACGATGAGGAGGCCGCGCGTCATGCCGGCTTCATACCCACGAAGTAGACGCCGAAGGTGTCATGCGAGGGACGGCGTTCGGTCATCCATTCGCCGGATTCGACAGTTTGAAGGCCAGCCTGCCGCATGAGCGCTTCCACTTCCGGCGTAAACAGGTAGCGCATGGTGTGAGATTCGTTGGGTATGCGCTGAATCTGGCCGAGATGTTTGTCTTCGACAAAAACGGTGTAAACGACATCCACCGTATTGCGTTCGTCGTGGCATCGAGGTTCCGAAATGCGCGTCACAGAGACGGACTCATCCTCCAAGCGCTTGATACGGACAGCCGGACGCTCGGCGAGCACGGCGGGGCCGTACCAGCAGTCGAAGAGCAGGACTCCGCCCGGTTTGAGATGGGCCGCTGCGGTATTGAAGGCCGCAGTCAGCGCTTCATCCGTGGTCTGGTAGCTGAACACATGGAAGAGCGAGATGACGGCGTCGAACGCTTCCTTCACGCGAATATCGCGGATATCGCCTTCATGGTAAGTGAGGCGCTCCGCAATCGAAGCTGGCGCCTGCCGTGCGCGATCGCGCGCTTGCTCCAGCATGGCGGGGCTGCGATCGACACCGTGAACGGCGTAGCCCTTCTCCGCCAGAAGCAGGGCGTGGCGGCCGGTGCCGCTGCCGAGTTCGAGGATGCGCTTCGCGTGCGGCGCGTGACGTTGCAGAATGCGATAGACGAAGGCTGCTTCGCCTTCGTAATCCTTGTCCTGATAGAACAGGTTGTAGTAGCGCGCGTACTCGCCGAACACGCTCATGCAAAGACTTCCTTGAGCGCGGCGGCAACACGGTCCATTTCGCCGCCGCTCAGCGCAACACCGCTGGGGATGTAAAAGCCGCGGCGCGCGAGCCGCTCCGCGGAGGGATACGACTCACCGGGGAAGAGGTTCATGTCGTGGAAGACCGGCTGCTCGTGCATCGGCCAGAAGAAGGGGCGCGTACCGACGCCGAGCTTGGCCAGGCGCGCCATGGCTTCCTTCGCGTCGAAGGGGACTTCGTCCTTGATTGTGATGCCATACACCCAATAAATGTTCTCGGCGTACGCAGTCTGAGGAATGGGCAGTTCGATGCCAGGCACATCTCCAAGCAATTCGGTGTAGCGCCGGCCCATGCGCCGCTTGGTCGCAACAGTTTCGTCGAGCCTTTCGAGCTGGGCGAGACCCAGCGCGGCGTGGACGTTGCTGAAGCGGTAGTTCCATCCCAGGTCTTCGTGGAAGAAGCGTTGGCTCTTGAGAAAACACATGTCGCGGAAGGAGCGGCAGCGTTCCGCGAGGTTCGCGTCGTCCGTGCAAAGCATGCCGCCCTCGCCCGTAGTCACGTGCTTGTTCGGGTAAAAGCTGAAGGTGCTGATGTCGCCGAAGCTCCCGCAGTTCTTGCCGCGATAGGTCTGGCCAATGACCTCGGCCGTGTCTTCGATGATCGCGAGGTTGTGGCGTGCGGCGATGTCGAGGATGGGGTCCATGTCCACGGGGAGGCCGTACAAGTGGACCACCATGATGGCCCGGGTGCTGGGTGTGATCCTGGCCTCGACTTGCGAGGGAATCATGTTCCAGGTGAGGGGATCGGAATCCACCAGCACCGGGGTGGCGCCGGAACGCACGATCGCGGCCGCACACGAGATAATTGTCAGGTTTTGCAGGATTAATTCTTACCCAAC
>JADLCA010000437.1 GCA_020847495.1 Candidatus Hydrogenedentota bacterium
CCGCGACATCAAGCCAGCAACTTGTCTTCGATGTCCCCATCGGCGCCGCCACGATCCCACTGCCCATGAACGGGCGCTTCAGCCTGCCCAGCATCGCGGGAACGGTCACAGTGCAACTCATCGCCTTGGTGGTGAAAGGTACGACAGTGAGCGTCATGCCCGAAGTGCCGCCTGCGCCGGTTTCCGTGCAGATCCGCGTGGCTGGGCCGGTGATTGTCACTACGGCCGGCCAGCAGAGTGTGCGCTTTGTCAACGCCACTCCCAACGGATTTGTCATCGAACTCGACGGCTTGGCTACGGGGCGCTCGATCGAGCGGGCCGATTTCGAATTCCGCGTCGCCACCGGTGTCAGAGTCGAGGGCTCGTTGACCATTCAGGTGCCCGTTTCCAACGACTTCAACTCGTTCTTCCAGTCCGCTCCCGGCCTCCAGAGCGGAAGCGCTTTCCGGCTCCGTGTCCCATTCACGATCTCCGATGGAGATGCCAACAGCGTGCAGGCTGTGACGGTCACTCTCCGCGGCGGCGTCGGCGGCGACTCGCAGCCCGTCACGGGCAGCCGGTAAGGGGAACTGCGCGCCGATCGCCTCCGCGATATGCTAGCGAAAAGCAAGTTTATGGTCCCGAAGCTGCTTCTGACTCTCTTTCTGGCTGCGGCTGGTCTTGCGCAGGATGAGATGACCCTGCGCAAGTTCTTCGAAGGCAAGAATGTGGCCGTCAAACTGGATATGCCGGGCGATAACTCGGGGGTCGATGTCTACCCTGGCGCCGAGATGCCAGTCGAGTTCCCCGTCGTCGCGAAGCGGATCCGGAAGTATGGGGTGGCGCTCCGCGAGGGCGATTCGGTGAAGGTCACCGAGGTGAAGGTGAAGGACAAACTCATCGAGTTCCAGTTGGGTGGAGGCGGATTCGGTTCTTGGGGCGACCGGTGGGGGCTGCCGTCGGTGCCCAGCAACTCCGGCGAGTCGTCGGAGGAGCGGGCCATCAAGCGCGAGATTTCCCGGACCAAGGACCCTGACCGGAAGCGTTCGCTCCAGCGGCAACTCGATTCCGCGCGCCGCCGCCGGTACCGGGAGCAGGACCGCGACCGCGACCGTGTGGAACTCGCCAAGATGGAACGCGCCCGCGTCGAGCAGGACCGGCGCGAGCGGTCGGGTTCGCGCTTCAACCTCCGTTTTGAGAGGGGAGTTCCCGCCCGAGCCCTCACACCCAACGGACTGATGGAAATTCTGGCGGAGTATGTCGATTTTTCCTTCCTTCCGAAGTAGCCCTTGAGAATGGTGACCGGATTGCACCTCCCAAAGCGCACTGGGAGGTGCGATACATGGCAAAAGGCGCCGTTCACATCACTGTTGATCGATGTAAAGGATGCGCAATCTGCGTTGAATTCTGTCCTACTCATGTCCTGGCTTTATCTACCGCTTTCAATGGCAAGGGATACCATCCTCCGCATGTCGTAAATGCCGAGAAATGCTCGGGTTGTGACCTCTGCGGAATGTACTGTCCGGATTTCGCCATCTACGGATTCAAACTGGGCAAGCAAGGGGTGGCGCAATGAAGGCCGCGCCTCACGGGGTTCTCACGGGGGTCCACTTCATCAACGGGGACGCCGCCTGCTGTGAGGGGGCGATTGCGGCAGGTGCGCGATTTGCCGCAGGTTACCCGATTACTCCTTCCACAGAGATTGTGGAAAGATACGCAGCCCGCGCTCCTCAGGTGGGTGGCACCTTTATCCAGATGGAAGATGAACTCGCCGCGTCCATTACGCTCCAAGGCGCCGTCTGGGCCGGTGCGCGAGCGTTCACGGTCACGTCTGGTCCCGGTTTCTCCCTGATGATGGAGCACATCTGCTACGCCGCGATGACGGAAACGCCTTGCGTATTTGTTGACGTACAGCGCGCGGGCCCTTCTACCGGTCTCCCGACTCTGCCGGCCCAGGGCGACATGATGCAGGCCAAGTGGGGTTCGCACGGGGATTATCCCATCATTGCGCTATGTCCCAATTCTCCGCAGGAGTGTTTCGACCTCACGATTCAGGCTTTTAACCTCGCTGAGAAATACCGCAATCCGGTGATGTTCATGATGGACGAGTGCGTCGGCCACATGACTGAGAAGGTGGTGATTCCCGAAGCTGACGAAATCGACATCACCCCCCGTCGAAGATCTCCCGACGCGCAGCTCTTTCAGCCGGGTGAAGACTTGGTCCCGCCGATGCAGCATGCCGGTGAAGGGCATGGCATTCACGTCACCGGGTTAACCCACAACGAGCGCGGGTATCCCGACCTCACGATCGCGTCGCAGGACAAACTGGTGCGGCGGCTGCATGACAAGATCGCCTTGGCTGCCGAAGAAATCGCCGACTGGGATGAAGAGGATATCGAGGGCGCCGATGTGGCCGTGATCTCCTACGGCATTACATCGCGGGTGGCGCAGCGGGCCATCGTGATGGCTAGGGAGAAGGGCCTTCGTGTGGGCCGTATGCGGCTGATCACCGTCTGGCCCTTCCCGGAACGGCGAGTGCGTGAAATTGCTCAAAAGGTTCGCACGATTGTCGTGCCCGAACTCAATCTGGGTCAGATCGCGCTGGAAGTGGAACGGCTGGCGGCGGGGAATGCCCGCGTGATTTCGGTTACCCATGCCGGCGGTGGCGTCCACCGTCCCGAACAGATTTTGCAGGCGATTGAAGAGGGGGCACGATAATGGCCGCGGTAGCGAATCCGGTTGAACAATTTCTGCGCTCCGAGCGCATTCCTCATATCTGGTGTCCGGGCTGCGGCATCGGCACGACGGTGAACGCCTTTGCGCGCGCGGTCATCGACTCCGGCCTGGACCCGCTGAAGGTGGTGGTGGTCAGCGGGATTGGCTGTTCGGGCCGGGTGGCTGGATATGTGAGTTTTGACTCATTTCATACTACGCACGGGCGCGCCATCCCGTTCGCCACGGGGCTCAAACTCGCGAACCCCGAACTCACCGTAGTCGTTTATTCGGGTGACGGTGACCTGTCTGCCATCGGCGGCAACCATCTGATCCATTCCGCCCGGCGGAACCTGGACATTAAGGTGATCTGCGTCAATAACCTGGTGTACGCGATGACCGGCGGCCAGTCCGCGCCCACGACCCCGGAAACGGCCAACACGTCGACGTCTCCTTATGGTAGTTTCGAGCCGGATCTGAACCTGCCGAAATTGCTGGACGCGGCCGGCGCATCCTATGTCGCCCGCTGGACCACCTATCACGTGAAGCAGATGGAACGGGCCATGCTCGAACTCCTTCGCAAGAAGGGATTCGGGTTCCTCGAGGTGGTGTCCCAGTGCCCCACGCTCTACCAGCGGCGCAACGGCATGGGCGACGGCCTCGAGTCGGTGAAGTTCTATAAGGAGCACAGCAAGGTCAAAAACGACGCCTGCCTCGACGACCTCGCCATGGACAAGATAGGCGAGATTATTTGCGGTCGGTTCGTCGACCGCGACCGGCCCGAATACGGCCAGACGATGCGGGAGTTCTATCAGAACAAGCTGGGCGCCAAGTATCGCGCCCCCGAGTTCCAAGACGGAGTCCTGGTATGAAGCTGAACACGAAACTCGCCGAGATGCGCATCGCCGGTTTCGGCGGACAAGGCGTGATTCTCGCCGCTCACATTGTCGGCAAAGCGGCCGCGATCAAAGCCAACGGCTATGCGACGCTCACGCAGAACTACGGACCCGAGGCTCGCGGCGGCGCTTCGAGCGCGGCGCTGGTGATTTCCGACGAGCCCGTGCTCTATCCCTACACGACACGGCCCGACGTCTTGGTGGTGATGGCCCAGGAGGCCTATCACCGCTTCGTTCCAGAGATGAATCCGAACGGAATTCTGCTTGTGGAGCAGGACTTGGTCCGGCTGGAAGACATCCCCGGCAACGTTCGTGTCTATGGCATTCCCGCGACCCGAATGGCCGAGGACCTCGGCAAAAAGATCGTGACCAACATCGTGATGCTCGGTTTCCTGGCCGCGAAGACCGATCTCATGCCGGTGGAGGCTTACAAGGAGG
>JADLCA010000438.1 GCA_020847495.1 Candidatus Hydrogenedentota bacterium
ACGTGTGGCACAGGCGCCCTCGCCTGTGTCTTTTCCATTTCATCGGTCCTATCCGTCCGGTTCTTCTCTCCAGCGCCCACTTGATCTTCGGCAGGCTCACAGGTACCCTGTTGCCCCCATGGCTGTAAATCCGGCGTCAGCCGGGCAATTCTTAGTGACATAATCATTGGTGAATGGAGGTACTGGCGATGAGGAAGTGGATTGTCGCGATAGCGGTGCTGGCAGCGTTGGCGAGTGCGGGCGCGTGGAATCTCTCGGGGGTGTATGCTCAGGAAGCGGCGGCTCCCGCGGCAGCTCCTGCCTTTCCAGGTCCCGTGATGGAGACGGAGCGGTTCATGAAGAAGTTCGCGGACCCGCTCATGGAGAACCTCAAGGCGCTTCTGGCCCAGGAACCGGCCACGCCGCGGGATTGGCGCAAGGTTGAGGATGAGGCAGGCAGCGGCGCGGAAGTCGCGGTGCTGGTCGGCATTCGCGTGGGCGAGCATGAAAGCAAGCCCGAGTGGCAGGAGATGACCAAGGTTATGTATGACGCGTCCGTGGCACTGGCCGCCTCGGCCGCGAAGAAGGATTATGCCGATACGAAAGCCAAGTATGAGGCGCTGGTGCAGTCCTGCAACGCGTGCCACCAGAAGATCGACCCGGACACCCTGCCGGTCATCGAGCCGTAGCCAGGGAATCGTTCGCTCCGCCACAGGGTTCCTTTTTATGGCACTTGCCGTGTCGTGCGGGCGGAGCGAGCCAAACGTTGCGAATCTCTCCTCCGAAGGCAACGTTATCGTTGCCTTCGGAGATAGCATTACTTACGGCTACGGAGTCAAAGCCTCGGAGGCCTTTCCCGCCGTGCTGGGCGAGTTGCTGGGCGCGGAAGTGATCAATGCCGGGCAAAGCGGAGACACGACGGGCACCGCCCTTCACCGCCTGGAGGACGATGTCCTCAGCTTGGAGCCACGCTTGGTCATTGTCGAACTGGGCGGAAACGACTTTTTGAACAAGGTCCCGAAGGAAGAGACCTTCCGGAATATGGACCGGATCGTGAGTGCCTGCGCAAACGGCGGCGCCATGGTCGTCGTGGTCCATATCAAGACAGGTGTCTGGTCGGACCCCTACCGGGACCGATTTGAAGAGATTGCTGAAAAGCATGGGGCCTTGCTCGTGCCGAATATCATGAGCGGAGTCTTCGGCAGACCCAGTATGATGTACGACCAGATTCATCCCAATGCTCAAGGGCACGAGATGATTGCCGGACGAATCGCCGAATTTGTTGGCCCCCTGTTGGAGCGGGCAGATGTAGCGCGCCAGGCCGTGCAGAATGAGATATCTAAAAGCGGCTAAACGCGGTAGAATAGGGTACGGAAGAAGCGGTGAATTGACAGGTAATCCGAGGCAGTGCTACCATCCGGTTGTGACCGGACTGCCTTGGTAAGTTGTGGAGGAGTAAATAATTATGCGTGTTTCGATAGCTGGCCGGCATTTGGAGATGACAGACGCCCTCAAAGGTCACGTCGAGGATCGTCTCGACAAAGTCCGCGCTCATTTCGATAAGGTCATTGACGTGGACGTCGTCCTCAGCGTAGAGAAACACCGGCACATCGCCGAAGTCACGGTCCATGCAAACGGAGTGCGAATCCACGGCAAAGAATCTTCGCAAGACATGTATCAGTCGGTTGACGCGGTAGTGGAGAAGATTGACCGTCAAATCCTGAAGTTCAAAGACCGGAATCACCGGTTCCAGCCCCGCAAGGGCAAGGTTACCGTGATGCCGGCCAACGAGATCAGCGCGGCGGTGGAAGCAGCCCGCGAGGCTGCCGCCCAGCCCGCCGCCGTGGCGACCGAATCCCGGGCCATCGTCCGGGAGCCCTTGTCAATGAAACCGATGAGCGAGGCAGAGGCCGCGCTGCAGTTGGACATCTCGAACGATACCTTCCTGGTTTTCTCGAATTCGGAAACTCAGCAGGTTAATGTCATGTATGTGAAACATGACGGCTCCTATGGGTTGATCGAACCGCACTTCTGAGCGCCATTGGGACCGGGGAAGCATCGGTCCGTGTTTCTGCCGGCCACCGGAGCTTTCCAGGCGAAAGGGATGGATGGACACCCACAACCTCCCCGTAAATAGAAAGAACAGCATCGCAGTTGCACGGCTCCTGGATGCCATGGCGGATGATTTGGAGTTGGAGGTGCTCTGCGGCTTTCAAGGTATTGGGAGGTCGGTTTACACATCAGACATCAACCGGCCAGGTCTCGCGCTGGGGGGGTATCTCGATTACTTCGCGAGCGACCGGGTGCAGATACTCGGTAACACCGAAATCCACTATATGGAACAGCTCTCGTCGGCGGGCCTCCAGCACCGCCTCGAGGGCATGTTCTCGTTCGAGATTCCCGCGTTTCTCCTCTCGCGCAATCTGACGCCCAGCCATATCTTCATGGACATGTGCAACCGCCGCGGGATTCCGGTCCTTCGCAGCCGGAAGTCCACGGATGAGGTCATCAGCCGGATCATCCTGTTCCTCGCCGAAGAATTCTCGCCCGAGACGATCGTGCATGGGTCGGCGGTGGATTGCTACGGCGTGGGATGTCTCATCGTGGGTGCGCCAGGGATTGGTAAGAGTGAAACGGCGCTGGAACTGGTCGAACGCGGACACCGCATCGTCGCTGACGACGTGGTCGCCTTGAAGCGCCGCCGCGAGGACTCGCTGTACGCCGAATCTTCTCCAGTGATCGAGCATCACATGGAGATCCGGGGTATCGGCATCATCGACATCAAGAGTGTGTACGGGGTTGGGCGCGTCCGCAATTCCAAGCGCATCGGCCTTGTCGTAGAACTTGAGGAGTGGAGCCAGGAATCCGAGTACGACCGGACCGGCCTTACCGAGGAATTCGTTACGGTGCTGGGGGTGCGTATCCCCTATCTGCTGATTCCCGTGCGACCCGGCCGCAACCTCGCGATCATTCTCGAGGTGGCGGCGTTGAACCATCGCTTGAAAGAGTTGGGCGTTCACCCGGCTCAGAAACTGAATGAGCGTCTGATGACGCTGATGAGTAATGGGGATGCCTGAGCAGTCGCGCTTCGTCGTAGTCACGGGTCTATCGGGCGCGGGCAAGAGTCAGGCGCTCCGGTTCCTCGAAGACCTCGGCTATTTTTGCATCGACAACCTGCCTCCCTCGCTGATTCCGGCTATCGCTGAACTTGGTGCGAGCCATGAGCGGCCCCGTACGCGGATCGCCGTGTGCGTGGATGTGCGCGGCGGCGAGGACCTACAGAATCTCCCAGCCTACCTGGACGAGGTCTCGGAAAAGGGCATTCGGCCCGAGGTCTTGTTCCTCGAATCCAGCGACGCTGTCAGTCAGAAACGCTATAGCGAATCCCGAAGGCGGCATCCGGCCGCGTCTCAAGAGAGCGTGGAAGAAGGAATCCGGCGCGAGCGCGAACTGCTTTCGCCCATTCAGTCCCGTGCGGACGTGGTTTTGGACACGAGCACGATGTCGGTGGGGCAGTTGCGGGAGCGCGTCGCGGCGGTTTTTCAGGCGGGGCAACTGACGCCCAAAATGGCGGTCGGCGTCATGTCGTTCGGTTTCAAGTACGGGGTGCCACAAGAGGCCGACCTGGTCCTGGATGTCCGCTTCCTTCCCAATCCCCACTACATCGCAGAGTTGCGGCCCTTTAGCGGCGAAGACGCAAAAGTAAGCGACTTTGTGCTGGACAATCCTGACGCGGCGGAGTTTCTGGAGCGCGTGAAGGGAATGCTGAAGTTCCTTCTGCCGCGCTACGCGGCGGAACCCAAATCCTACCTGACGATTGCGGTCGGATGTACGGGGGGGCGGCACCGTTCCGTGGCCGTCGCGCGGGCCCTGGCCACGTTTGTGCGTGAGATGGACTGCGGCGCGAGACTGCGGCACCGCGACATCGAACGCGCTCTCGAGGGCGGCGATTAGCCCGGACGCCACCGGGCTAAGGGCCTTTGAATTCTGGATTTCCATACCCTATACTGTGTTGTGGCACGGCTGATCGTTTTGGGAAGTGAAAATGTGCGATTCGTGCAGCGCGACGGCCGCCGGCTCACCGGGAAGTTCTTTCTGAGGGCCTGCTTGGCCCGCTACGCTCGCAACAACCTCAAGATTGGAAAATGTTAGAGTCAACCATGCCTGAAGTCACCGAAGAATTGCGGATTGTCAATTCGCTGGGCCTGCATGCGCGACCCGCGGCAACGCTGGTTCAAACCGTGCTCAAGTTCCAGAGCGATGTGCACATTTCGCTGAACGGACATAGAGTCAATGCCAAGAGTATTATGGGATTGCTGACGTTGGCCGCGGCCCAGGGCAGCATACTCGTGGTTACCTGCACGGGGCCCGACGCCGATGAGGCGCTTGCGGCCGTGCGAAATCTCGTGGAAGCGGGGTTTGGAGAGTCGTAGTGGAAGTCACCATCCGCGGCATAGGCGTGTCTCCTGGAATCGCCATCGGACCGGCACTGACCTTTGGTGTGCAAGCGTTCGACATCCCCAAGTACCAGGTCGAGAACGTGGACACCGAATTGGCCCGCTTCGAACGGGCGGTCATTTCCGTGCGCGCGGACATTGAGCGCCTTTACGAGCGGACCGCCGAAGCCGTGGGTGAGGAGCACGCCGATATCTTCAAAGCGCACCTCATGTTCCTGGAGGACGTCACCCTACGCGACGAGGTGGAGCGCCGCGTCGTTTCGGAAGCGTTAAACGCGGAGTATCTGGTCGGCGAGTGGATCGCCCGCTACACAAAGTTGATGGCCTCGGTGCCGGACGCGCGCTTCCGCGAACGTACCCAGGATCTCGTCGACGTCGGAAACCGGATTCTGGCGCGGCTGTTGAACGCCAACATGGATAGCCTTGACCATCTCGAACACCCTTCGGTTATCGTCGCCCATGATCTCTCGCCGTCGGATGCGGCGAAGCTGGATATGGTCAATACGCTGGGCATCGCCACGGACGTCAGTGGGCCCACCTCGCATACCGCCATCCTCGCGCGCGCTTTTGAGATTCCCGCGGTTGTTGGACTGAAGTTCGTGGGTTCGCACGCGCTGCCCGGAGACACCATCATTGTGGACGGCCGGACGGGGACCGTGGTGGTGCGCCCCAGCGCGAAGACGCGCGCGCGGTATGAAGAAGAAAAGGCCCGGTCTGAGCGCAACCGGGCCGCGCTCCAGGCCGCGGAACTGAAACCGAGCGTCACGCTGGACGGGCACGAAGTGCCCGCAATGGCGAATATCGAGCTGCCGGTGGAGATCTCGCACAGTCTGAAGACCAAAGCTCAGGGTATCGGCCTGTACCGCACCGAGTATCTCTTCCTCAACCGCGCGACACTGCCCACCGAGGAAGAACAGTACGAGGCCTATGCCGAGGCGGCGCGGGCCATGGCACCCGCGACCGTTACGCTCCGGACGTTGGACCTTGGAGGCGACAAATTCGTATCGCACTTGCACCTTGCCAACGAGATTAACCCGCAATTGGGCTGGCGCGCCATTCGCTTCTGCCTGGAACGGCCGGATATCTTCAAAGCCCAGCTTCGCGCGATGCTCCGCGCGAGCGTACACGGAAACGTCCAGATCATGTTCCCGCTTATCAGCGGGGTGGATGAGTTGCGCCAGGTCAAGAGCATCATCCGGGAAGTGTGCGTCGATCTGGAGCGGCGCGGTGTGCCCTTCAAGAGGGACATTCCAATCGGCAGCATGATTGAAGTGCCTTCCGCCGTGGAAGTCGCCGACCTTCTGGCCAAGGAATGCGATTTCTTCAGTATCGGGACGAACGACCTCATTCAATACAGCCTGGCCGTCGACCGCGTCAACGAGAAGATCGCCCACATGTATGAGCCTGCCCACCCCGCGGTGTTGCGAATGATTCGCAGGACGATCAAGGCGGCAAAGACCGCCGGTATCCCGTGCAGCGTGTGTGGCGAGATGGCCGGCGACCCGATGTTCAGCGAGGTGCTCGTCGGACTGGGCATCAGCAGTCTGAGCATGTCGGCGGTCGCCATCCCTGTGGTGCGCTCTCAGGTTGCCAACATACGCTACTCCTTGGCGCGCCGCTTCGCATCGCGCATTCTGAATATGGGGTCCGTGGCGGAAGTCCGCGAAGCGCTGCAGCGGCGTTACGCACAGCGCGGCCAGTTGGACCCATATGCGAACGATGTGGCAGGGGTGAAAGTCGCGGGCGCTTCCGGCGATGAGGAATGCTGAGATGCGCAGGCGCATCACGATTCTCGGGTCCACCGGGTCCATCGGCCGCAGTGCGCTGGATGTTGTCCGTCACTATCCGGACCGTTTCCAGGTTGTCGCGTTGGCCGCGCATTCGAACGCGGAACTCCTGTATGCCCAGGTTCGCGAGTTCGGCCCCGAATTCGCCGCCATTGCAGACAAAGAGGCGGCATCACGCTTGTCTGCGCACCCGTCCAACTGCAAGATGCTGACCGGGCCCGAGGGCCTTTCTGAAATCGCCGCCGTCCCCGTGGATATCGTGCTGTGCGCCGTGGTGGGCGCGGTTGGTTTGACGCCGATTCTTCGCGCCATCGAGGCAGGCAATCGTATCGCACTCGCCAACAAGGAACCCCTGGTGATGGCGGGGCCCCTCATCATGGAGAGAGCGCGATCGCGCAAGGTGGAAGTGCTGCCTGTTGATAGCGAGCACAACGCTGTGTTTCAGTGCCTCCATGGGCACCGCATCGAAGACGTCCAGTGCATTCACCTGACCGCCTCGGGCGGGCCGTTCTACGGCAAGCCACGTGAGTCGCTCACGGGCGTCACCCCGCAACAGGCGACCCGTCACCCCACGTGGGACATGGGGGCCAAGATCAGTGTGGACTCCGCGACGCTCATGAATAAGGGACTTGAGGTTATCGAGGCGATGTGGCTGTTTGGCCTGACCTTGGAACAGGTGCAAGTCGTGATCCATCCGCAGAGCATCGTCCACAGCCTCGTCGAATTCACCGACGGCAGCATTCTCGCCCACCTGGGCTTGACAGACATGAAGTTTCCGATTCAGTTCGCGCTCACGTGGCCGGAACGTGTGCCGGTTCCCATGGGGAGGCTCGACCTGACAACAATGCGTGACTTGACCTTTGCGAGGCCGGATTTCTCCGAGTTCCCGTGTCTGGCGCTGGCCCTGCAGGCGGCGCGCACGGGGGGCACCGCACCCGCCGTGCTCAATGCGGCGAACGAAACCGCCGTGGCCGGCTTCTGCCGGGGACAGCTCGAATTCTTGCGGATCAGCGATGTGGTGCGCGAGGTTCTTGAAGAGAGTTGCATCTCCCAGGAGATTTCATTGGACTCGATAGTGGCTGCAGACCAGGCCGCGCGGACACGGGCGGAGCAGGCCATGGCGGCCTTGGGAGTTTGATCTGAATGCTCTTTGACGTTGCGATATTCATTCTGGTGCTGGGCGAGCTGGTCTTCTTTCACGAGATGGGCCATTTCCTCGCCGCCAAGGCGTGCGGCATCTATTGCGAACGCTTCAGCCTGGGCATGCCGCCGCGACTGTTCGGATTCCGGTACGGCGAAACCGACTACTGCCTGGGCCTTTTGCCTATCGGCGGCTATGTGAAAATGGCCGGGCAGGAAGACGTGCCCATGACTGATGAGGAGCGCAAAGAACAGTACGGCAGCGTTCCCCCGGAACGGTGGTTTTCGAACAAGCCGGTCTGGCAGCGTGTCATTGTTATCGCGGCGGGACCTCTCATGAACGTCGTGCTCGCAGTGCTCCTCTATGGCATCGTGGCTGCCGTGGGCGCGGACGTTCCCGAAGCGAAAGTGGACAGCCGGATCGGGCGCGTGCTCCCGGATTCGCCCGCGGCGGAAGCGCGCTTGTTCGAAATCAAGGGACCCGAACGGGAGGCGGACGAAACCGGGGAACCCGACGCGTTGGGATGGAAGACCGGGGACCGCATCCTTAGCATAAACGGGAACCAAGTGAAGAGCTTCTCGGACATCGCCATCGACGCGGTCTTGTCGAACAACGGGACATTGCGCGTTGTCCTCGAACGGAAGATGCCTGACGGTCAAACAAAGACTTTCGTATGTGACACACGGCCTCGCCTCCGCGAAGGCGATGACCACCCCACCCTTGGCGTCACCGCGTTTCAAACCGCACTTGTTGGCCGCGTGCTTGACGGTATGCCCGCCGCAAAGGCGGGACTGAGCCCTGATGATGTGATAGAGCGGGTGAATGGCGAGTGGGTCGATGCACAGACGTTCTCGGAAATCGTCGACGCGAAACCGGGTGGAGACCCGCTGTCCCTCGAAGTGCGGCGGGGCGCTGAAACGCTGACGGTTCCATTGGCGCCGGCAATTGTTGGGCAGATCGAGGGCGTGTTCTTCTCTCCTCCGATTAACGCGCTCATCACGTTTTCTCCGGACACGCCGCTGCGCGTGGAGTTCGAGAACGCCGAGTTCCTTGAGCGAACTGGCCTGCACGCGGGTGATGTGCTCAAGGCTTTCGACGGCCAACCCGCCAACATAGTGTTGTTGGAATCGCTTGAGGAGAAGCGCCCGGCTGCGCCTCTTGCGGTGGAAGTGGAACGCACGGCCGGTCTGTTCCGTAACAGGAAAGAAACCTTGACCCTTCAATTAGCGCTCGGCGATATACGGCAGGCACTGATTCCGCAGGACTTGACCGCAAAGCCGACCATCGCCGAGCTGAGCCAGGAGGCGGAGAAGGAAACGGGCCTTCTGCGTAAAGACATCATCGAGGAAGTGAACGGTCAACCCGCCACGATCGCGATGTTGCGCGAGGCGGAGAAACACCCCGGCACGAGCGTCAAACTCACCGTGCGCACGCCCGCGGTTGGCTATGGAGTGTTGCGCGAGGAGGCGACGCGGACCGTTGAGTTGCCCGTTGTCACCCTCGGCCAAGTCGGTATTGTGTGGAAGCCGAGGAACGTGTTCCACCGGGCGGAGCCGGGCCAGATTGTGCCCGAAGCATTTCGCTTGTCATGGCAGGCGCTGGACCGCACCCTGAAGACGCTCGTCATGCTCGTGACAGGGGGATTGAAAGTCAATGACATCGGCGGGCCGGTCATGATCTTCCAAATCACCGCGGAAGCGGCGCGGATCGGATACACGTGGCTGCTGGAGACAACGGCGTTTATCAGCATCAACCTCGCCATATTCAATTTGCTTCCACTCCCGGTACTGGACGGCGGGCATCTCGTGTTCCTCACCGTTGAAGGGGTGCGCCGCAAGCCGGTCAGCACCCGTGTGATGGAGTGGGTGCAGCAAGCGGGCCTGGTCTTTATCATCGCGTTAATGCTGTTCGTTACCTTCAATGATGTGAAGCGATTCATTCTGGAGCGGTTCATGCCGTGACGGAGTGTGACGCGAAGTCCGGGGTGAGGGGGATACGCGGGCCGTGCGAGGCCGGCATCCCATGGCCGTCGAGTCGTGCGCCAGGGGAGCAAGTAAGGAGTCATGCGGAGATACCATGAGCTACATCACCTGTAAGTTTGGCGGCAGTTCCCTTGCGGATGCGGAGTGCTTCCGGTGTGTCGAGAAGATCATCCGGACCGGTCCGGAGCGGAGATATATCGTTCCATCGGCGCCGGGCAAACGCCGGCCTGATGACAAGAAGATCACGGACCTGCTGTACGCGTGGCATAACCTGCTCTCTCAGGACCTCGACGCGACACAGCCCCGCGGATTGATCGCCGCGCGCTTCGAGCAACTCGCCACTGAGTTGGGCATCGAGTTTCCCGTGCACGAGCATCTGGAGTCCATTGCTGCCGAGGGTGTGAAGTACAAGACACCGGACTTCATGGCCAGCCGCGGCGAGTACCTGAATGGCCTACTGCTCGCCGCACTCCTCGGCGCCGCGTTCGTGGACCCCGCGGAGTGCATCCTGTTCGACGACGAAGGGCTGTTGGACCCGGTTTCCTATGAGTTGCTTGGGGCGCGCCTCCAAGGCGAAGGCCTGTTTGTCGTGCCTGGATTCTACGGCGCAACACCTGAAGGCGCAATCAAGACCTTTTCGCGCGGGGGCAGCGACGTGACCGGCGCCATCGTGGCTCGGGCGTCGCAGTCCCGGTTGTATGAGAACTGGACGGATGTTTCAGGATTTCTGATGGCGGACCCGCGCATCGTGCCGGGTGCGCGCCGGATCGACGAGGTCACGTACCAGGAACTGCGCGAGCTGTCGTACATGGGAGCGCAGGTTCTTCATGAAGAGGCCATTTTCCCGGTGCGCGGGGCCGATATCCCGATTAACATCCGCAACACGAAAGAACCTGACAACCCGGGCACCATGATCCTGCCCAGCCGTGTTTCAAGAGAGCCCATCTGCGGTATTGCCGGCCGCAAGGGCTTCACAATGATCAACATCGAGAAGGCCCTGATGAACCGCGAACGCGGGTTCGGGCGGCGCGTACTGTCGGTGCTCGAAGAGCACGGAGTCAGCTTCGAACACATGCCCACCGGGATCGACACAATTTCACTCATCGTAAAGGACGAGGAGATCGCGCACCACGGTCCCTCCGTCCTAAAGGCAATTGCGCGCACTTGCCAGCCGGACCGCGTGTCGCTGGCGCCGGGACTGGCGATCATTGCGACGGTGGGGCAGGGGATGGCCGGCCACACGGGTATCGCGGCACGGCTGACCACGGCCCTCGCGAAGGCGGACGTGAACATCCGCGTCATCGATCAGGGATCTTCGGAAAACAACATCATCGTCGGGATCGAAGAGCAGGATTTTGAGAAGGCGGTGAAGGCGATCTACGACGCGTTCACTCACTAGGAGGTCCGCCGGCGCCGGGCGTGGAACTACCATGCGACGAACCAAGATTGTCTGCACTCTCGGGCCTGCTTCCCGCGACCCTGAAATCATCGCGCGGCTCATTGATGCCGGCGCGAACGTGGTGCGCCTGAACTTCTCCCACGGCACCCACGAACAGCATGCGGCCGCGTTCTCGGCGATTCGTAAGATTGCAGCAAGCAAGAGCGCGAATGTCGCCGTGCTGATGGATCTGCAAGGCCCAAAGATCCGGACGGGCAAACTTCAGAACGCCGGCAGCGTCACTCTTGAGGAGGGGAAGCCGCTCACCATCACGACCGAAGACGTTTTGGGGGACGCGCGGCGCGTCTCGACGACATACCAGAACTTGCCCCACGACGTGCAACCCGGCGCACGAATTCTGCTGGCGGACGGCCTGCTTGAACTGAGGGTCGATTGCATCGATCCTCCCGAGGTTCATTGCACGGTCGTTCGCGGCGGAGTACTGGGTCAGCAAAAAGGCATCAACCTGCCCGGAGTTGCCGTCAGCGCGCCGTCGCTCACGGAGAAGGACATCGAGGACCTTCAGTTCGGGCTGGAACTGGGCGTCGATTTTGTGGCGCTGTCCTTCGTGCGCTCGCCGGAGGATGTGCTTGAGCTGAAACGCCGGATCTCCGCGGCGGGCAAGTCGACACCGGTCGTGGCGAAGATAGAGCGGCCCGAAGCCCTGAGTTGCTTCAACGGAATTCTGGATGTTACCGATGCGGTCATGGTTGCGCGGGGCGACCTCGGTGTCGAGGTCGACCTTTGCCGCGTGCCCCAGATTCAGAAGACCCTCATCCGCATGTGCAATGAGCGAGGCATTCCCGTCATAACAGCGACGCAAATGCTGGAGTCCATGGTTACCAATGCGCGGCCCACCCGTGCTGAAGTCGCGGACGTGGCGAATGCGATCTATGATGGAACCGACGCCATCATGCTTTCCGGAGAAACTGCCGCGGGAGCCTTTCCCGTCGAAGCCGTGGCCGTGATGGCGCAGATCGCCGAAAGCGCCGACGAGGCCATCGCGCATGCTCCCCGCCGCGATGCGTTTGCCCGCTTTGGGGACCCGAAAGGCAACAGTTCGTTTAATGACGCCATCGGCCAGGCGGTTGCCCGAATGACGCAGGTGACCCGCTTCCATCGCATCGTCGTACTCACGCAGTCAGGCTATTCAGCGGTCGCCATCGCTCGGTATCGCCCCCAAATCCCGATTACCGCTATCACATTGTGCGAAGAGACGCGGAGGCTTTGTGCCCTGATCTGGGGCGTGGACGCAGTCGCTTCCGTCGAAGTGCAAGGCATGGACGACATGGTGCGCGTCGTGGACGAGATACTTCTTGGACACAAGCTGGCGGAGCCCGGCAATCCGGTCGTCATTGTGGCGGGCACTCCGCTGGGCATAGGCGGGCGGACCAATCTGTTACATCTTCACCAAACGGGCGAGCGGTTTCCCGCTCCAGCGTGAGGAAGGCGCGATGCAACGAGACGGCGCATGCGTAAATCCGCGTTGGTATGAAGATGCCTTCGGCGAAGCATACGAGATCATCTACGCGCACCGCAGCGTGGAAGCGGCGGAACCCGAAGCCCGGTTTGCGGTGGAAACACTGCGGCTGGGCCGTTCAGATCTGATGCTCGACCTGGGCTGCGGCACGGGGCGTCATCTCGTGCACTTGTTCAAGCATGCCGGCGCGTGCGTGGGACTGGATTATTCGCCTGCGCTGTTGCGCCGTGCGCGCAACGTATTGCCGCAGGAAGTTGGCTTGGTGCGCGCGGACATGCGGGCGATCCCGCTGACAAGCGCGTTCACCGCAGTGACCAGCTTCTTCACCAGTTTTGGCTATTTCCTTGACCGGGAGGAGAATCTGCGCGTCGTCCAGGAAGTTGCGCGTGTGCTGCGGCCTGGCGGGCGTTTTTTGATTGACCACGCCAACGCCACCCATGTGGAACGCGCGCTGGAGCCCGAGGGAACGCGGCGTCACGGCAGCTTCGAAATTCGCGAAACGCGTTGGATCGATGCCGCCACGCGTCGAGTCAACAAGACGACCCGGCTGTTCCGAGACGGGCGTGAACTGGAGAGGACCGAGGAATCCGTTCAGTTGTATTCGCAGACCGAGTTGAGATCCCTACTCGCGGAGGCCGGGTTGCGCGTAGAGGCCGTGTATGGGGACTATGAGGGTTCGCCCCTGGACGACGCCCGCCCGAGAATGTTGATGATTGGATGCAAGGCATAAAGCGTGAGCGATCTGTACACCGATTATCTGAATGAACACGTGGCGCTGGCGCCCTTCTACAGCGCCTGGCCGCGCTCTCTCTTCGACCAGCCACTGATCGAGCAGGCATGGGATCCAAGTCTTGTTGACGCCTTGCGCACGTATCAAGAACGACTGGGTGCGCCAAAACGATTGGACGGAAATGAAGCCGTCATCATCACGGGACAGCAGCCCGGGCTGTTCACGGGCCCCCTCTATACGATCTACAAAGCCATCACCGCGATTCGAATCGCGGAGGATCTCGCGCGACTCCACGGTACGCCATGCATACCCATCTTCTGGGTCGGGGGCGAAGACCACGACTTTGAAGAGGCGCGCGAGGCCTTCGTGCTCTCCAAGAACCACGAGCCCATTTCTTATCGCTATACCCCCGAAGCGGACGTCCAAGGCTTGCCCATGTACCGGGTTCCGTTGGAGCCTTCGCTGCATGCGATGATCGACGCGATGACAGACAACGTCCCGGGCTCGGAAATGCGCGAGCCCGTGCGCGCCGTGTTGCATGAGACGCTGGGTGCCTCCGACTCCCTAAGCGATTGGACGGCGCGATTGCTTGCCCACCTATTCCGCGACACGCCGCTGCTTGTGTTCTCACCGCACTTGACCGAAGCGCGGCGTTGCGCACTGCCTGTGATGGAACAAGCTATCGCGGAACCTTTGGCGGGGACGCGCCTGCTGAATGAGGCGGGAACCAAGCTCGGCGCGCTCGGCTATGATGCACAGGTGGTCAAGGGCGCGGAGGACTGCACGTTCTTTCTGGAGGTCGATTGCCAACGGCGAAAAGTCACGTATGACGGCATGTCTTTCCATATTGGCGAAACGGACCTGCGCTACTCTGTGGACGAGTTGCTGGCCATTCTCAAAACTGCACCCGAACGCTTCAGTCCGAATGTCGCGCTGCGCTGCGTGGTTCAGCAGCATCTCTTTCCCGTGGCCGCCTACGTGGCAGGCCCCGGCGAAATTGCCTACTGGGGACAGCTTCGCGGGTTCTTCGCCCACTATGAGCAGCCTATGCCCGTGGTGTATCCAAGGGCTCGCTGCGTCCTCTCGTCCATCAAACTGAACAAGTTGATGCGCAAACTCGGCCTGGAACTCAGTGACCTGAGCCGCGACCAGGAGAGCGTTCTCGAGAAGGCCCTCGTCTCGGGAAGCCGCGGGGCTGTGCTCGATCGATTTCACACATACCGTAGCCAGATTGAGTCGACGCTGGGATCCATGGAACGCGAGATGAACGCCGGGACCGCGACAACCAGCTTGCGCGAGCGTGTTGTTCAGGAGTTGGACCGCTGCGAACGCGCGCTGCTGCGGGCCGATGAGGCGGTCCTTGAGGCCACCCGTGGCCAAGTTCTGCGGGTATGCCATGCGCTGGCGCCGTGGCGGCGTCCCCAAGAGCGCGTATATACTGTGTTTTCCTATCTGTTTGAACACGGCGCGGAACTGATCGCGCATCTCACCAGGGAGATGGATGTGACCTCTTTCACGTTGAATGAGATTGAGCTATGAACACGGAAGTGGACGTATTGTGCGTTGGCGCTCATCCCGACGATGTGGAAGTCGGGATCGGCGGGCTTGTTCACAAGCTCGTGCGCGCGGGTCACACGATCGGCATACTCGATCTCACGCGCGGGGAGTTGGGCACGCGCGGCTCAATCGAGGAGCGCGCCGAGGAAGCGCAAGACGCGGCCCGCATCCTGGGCGTGTCCTTTCGCGAGAATGTGGGTCTGCCCGACGGTGCCATCGCCAACACGCGCGAGTCGCAGGGCCTCGTGATTCCTTTCTTGCGCCGCTTCCGGCCCAAGGTGTTAATCGCACCGCACGAGCCGGATCGTCACCCGGATCACAGCGCGGCGCACCGGCTCATCGCGGATGCCAATTACTTCTCAGGACTGGCGAAGCTGCGATGCGAAGGAGCGCCGTACCGTTGCCCGCGCGTGTATTTCTACCGGGTCTACGGCGAGTCCGTGCAACCCCAGATGCTCTTTGATATCACGCAGGAGTTTCCGGTGAAACTTCGAGCCTTGCAGGCGTTTCGCTCACAGTTCTTTAATCCACAGTATGAAGGCGCGCCGACCTATGTGGCTTCCGAGGCGTTCTGGGAGTCCATTCAAAGCCGGGCCGCGTACTGGGGATCGCGCGCGGGCGTGGCGTTTGCGGAACCCCTGTACGCATTGGAACCCGTTATCTTGGCCGTTCCCCCCGGCCTGGAAGGAGTCGCATGAGAATAGGGATTACGTGTCACCCCTCCGCCGGGGGCAGCGGTATTCTCGCCACGGAACTGGGTATCGCTCTCGCGGAGCGCGGTCACACCGTGCACTTCGTGACGTACGAGCAGCCGTTCCGCCTGCAGGGCTTTCATGACCGCATTGTGTGCCATTCCGTGGACACCGTGACGTACCCGCTTTTTCGGAACCCGCCGTATTCACTGGCGCTCGCGACCAAGATATGCGAGATTGCGCTGGAGCACGGCATTGAGTTGTGGCACGCGCACTACGCCATCCCGCACGCGGTATGCGCGATCCTGGCGCGCGACATGCTCCCTGCCGAGAGACGGTTCAAGCTGGTGACCACGCTGCACGGTACAGACATCACGCTCGTGGGATCCGACCCGTCCTTCTACCGGATTACGCGGTTCGCCATGGAGAGTATCGACGCAGTGACCGCCGTGTCCGAGTGGCTCAGCGAGGAAACGCGGCGCGAGTTTCATCTCAATGTACCTGTACGAACCATTTACAATTTCTTGAACCTGGAGAAGTTCAGCGCGTCCAGGACGGAACGGTGCAAGCTGGCGGAAAAAGAAGAGAAGATCATCATGCACATCTCGAATTTCCGCCCGGTCAAGCGCGTGACCGACGTGATACGGGTCTTCAAGAAGATCAGCGACCGCGTCCCTGCCCGTCTGGTCATGGTTGGCGACGGCCCGGAGCGTATGTCCGCCGCTGGCGTCGCCAAGCAACTGGGCATTGCAGACAAGGTCAAGTACCTCGGCAACTATGAGAACATCGAAGCGCTAATCCCGTGCGCGGACATCATCATCCAGCCGAGTGAGCACGAGAGCTTCGGCTTGGTGCCCCTTGAAGCCATGGCGTGCGAGGTGCCAGTGATTGGCACCGACAGCGGGGGCGTGCGCGAGGTCGTTGAAAATGGCGTTACGGGGTACTTGTGCGAGGTCGGCGACACCGAGGCGATGGCGAACCGTGCGATCGAGCTTCTGACCAACCCGGCGCTTGCGTGCGAAATGGGCAGACGAGGCCGCGAGCGTGCTGTCAAGTGTTTCGGACAAGGAACCATTGTCGGTCAGTACGAAAGTCTATATGCGGAACTGGTGGGTGCTCCTCTAGAGGCGGCACACACGTAATCGATACCATCCAAAAGGCCGGCCCGGATTCGTCCCTGAGCATGATTTTCGGCTTCTGATTGCAACCTTGCGGCCCTCGTCGGCATAATATTGAGTAAGTGTATTGCAGGAATCAGGTTGCACGATTCCACCCGGAACGCCCTGGAACGGAGGGGCGCACAAAGTGCGGAACGACGCCCACGTTGGCCCATGGAGACCCCATCACATGCGCTTGCCTCACTCATTTGGAGTCTGCTTGTTAGCGGTCGTCTTACTCCTTGCGGCGACAGGGTTTGCACAGGAGGCCCCAGCGGCGCAAGCTTCGGCCCCAGGAAGCGAGGCCGCTCAGAATGCTCCCGCTGACACGTCCCAGGCCTCACCACCCAAGGAGAGCGAAGCGGCCCAGCCTGGTATGAAGCAGATGACCCTATGGGAGATGTTCCGGGCGGGAGGTCCAGTATTGATAATGATCCTTGTTCTGAGTGTCCTCGCCTGTGTGATGGTCGTGTACTTCATACTCACGGTGACGCCCAACCGCGAGGTTCCAGCCCTGTTCATCAAACGGGCCCACGCACAGATCCGCGCGGGGGATCTCCGCGGGGCCTACCAGATGTGCGAGGGCCGGGATGAACTCATCGCTCAAGTCCTGCGAGCAGGACTCAAGATGCACGGACATGACCGCTACGTCATCCAGGAGGCCATGGAAAGCGAAGGGGAACGCGGCGCCACCGCGCTCTGGCAGAAGATCTCCTACCTCAACAACATTGGCGTCATCGCACCTCTGCTGGGCCTGCTGGGCACGGTCTGGGGCATGATCGGGGCCTTTGGGGCCATCGCGTACAACGACTCCGAAACCAAGAGCCTGGTTATGGCCTACAACGTGGCGCAAGCCATGATCACGACTGCCGCGGGCCTGATGCTGGCGATACCGGCGATGCTCGTTTACTACTACCTCCGTGGACGCGTTGTTAAGATCGTCGCGGAGGTGGAAGCACAGGCCACTGAATTCGTCGAACTCCTCTCGGGAGGTCCCGGAAGATGAGATTCGGACGCCACTTCCAGGAGAGCGAGGACACCATCCAGCTCGCGCCACTGATCGATATCGTCTTCCTGACTCTGGTGTTCTTCATGACGACCACCGTGTACACCTCGCTGGAAAGTGAAGTCGATATCGCCTTGCCGACGGCCAACAGCGCGGTTCCCAGTGACCGCACGCGCGGTGAGATCATCATCAACCTGCGCGACGACGGCCAGATCGTTCTCAACAACCGGGAACTCAGCATCCCCGAACTGCAGGAGGTGCTCAATCGGGTTTCCGCAAACTTCCCCGGCGGCGCTGTTATCATACGCGGAGATCGAGATGCACAACTCGGCCGGGCCATGGCAGTCCTCAATTGTTGTAGAAACGCGGACATCCAGAATGTGTCGTTCGCGGCGCTCAAGGACGAAGTCCAGGGGGCGTCTTGATGTGCTGAGCCCTGCGTGGAAAGTGGGTCGTCGATGCGGTATGGCACTGCTGGCCGTAGTGTTCGCGGCCGGTCCGATCCATGCCGATCCCGCCGAAGAGGGCCAATTCGATCTTGCCAATGGACTCCTTCAGCGCGGTTATTTTGACATGGCCGCGGAAGAGTACCAGAACTACATCGAGAAGTATCCTCAAGGCGCGCACCTGAACGAGGCGGTCTATCGCCTCGGGGAAAGCCAATACAACGCGGGCCAATATGATGCCGCGCTCGGGGCGTTTGACCGCGTGCTTACCTCCGGTGCGGAAGAGGCCACGAAGAACCTGTCGCGCCTGCGGCGTGGGGAAATCCTGTACCGGCTAAGCCGGCTCGACGAGGCCACAGAGGTCTTGAAGCCTTTGACAGCGGAGAGTGTTCCGCCGGAGATTCGCGCGGGAGCGCTGTATTATCAAGGCAAACTCGACTTTGACAGCGGAAGGCACGAGGCGGCCCGGGAAGGCTTCCGCACGCTTGTGGAATCGCTGCCTGATAATCCCATGGTTCCCTACGCCCGTTACCAGTTGGCTCTGGTCAACCTGGCCCTGAAAGACTACGAAGGGGCGGCCACGGAATTCTCCGCGGTGGCGGACTCCAATGCGGATGAGGCCCTGCGCATCGAGAGCCGGTTCCAGGCGGCGGAGGCCTATGACCGGCGCGGCTGGAGCGAAGCCGCGGCCACGGCGTACAAGAAGCTGTTGGCGGACTTCCCGGGTTCAACGTATGCTGAGCGCGCGGCCTATGGCTACGCATGGGCGCTCTTTCACGCGGGCTCGTTCGCGGAATCGCGCGAAGCGGCCGGTTCGTTTGTCAAGGAGCATCCGGAGTCCGCATCTATACCAGGCCTCAAGTATCTGATGGCAAACTGCCTTCAGCAGCAGAAGGAGTATGACAAAGCCGAGGAAGCCTACCGGAACCTGATCGAGGCGCATCCGGATTCCGCTTTCGCGCCGCGCGCGCAGTACAAGATCGCGTGGACGCGTTACCTGAGAGGTGATCTGGAAGGGGCCAAGAATGAGGTCTCCCGCTTCCTCGAAACGTACAAGGACGCATCGCTGGTGGGCGATGCCGCATTCCTGCGGGGCACCATCCTTGCCTCCGAAGATAACTGGGCAGACGCCTATGAGGAGTTCCGGCTGGTCGCGGAAAAATACGTCGATAGCGAGTTCGCGGCGGAAGCCCTCTACAAAATGGGCGAAGCGCTCGTGCAATTAGGGCGTATTGATGAGGCGGGTACCGTGTTCACGGCCTTTGCTACACAGTATCCCGACAATCCGCTGGCGTCCGAGGCCATCCTGCGCCTGGGCGACGCGAAATTCTATGGGGCGAAGTTCCGGGATGCGATTGCGGAGTACCAGCGCATCCTCGACAGTGCGCCCGATCCGGCCAAGGAGGAGAATGCGCTGTATCGCATGGCGTACGCGTACTTCAACATCCAGGACTACAAGTCCTGCGCGGAGACCTTCCAACGTCTTCTGGAGAAGTATCCACAGACCCCGCACCGTGCGGAGGCCTTTCTGCGAATCGGCGACTATCAGGTCGGCGACGGGAATGACCCGGTGCATGCGATCGAAGCGTTTCAGAACGCGTTCGACACCGGCCCCAAGGGACCGTTTGCGGGGCGCGCCCTGCGTGGTCTTGCAATTGCCCGCCATAAGACCAACGATCTAGATGGCGCCGCGGAGGCCTTCTTCCGGGTGATGGAAGAGTTTCCCGACGTCAAACTCAATGAACAGGCCTACGCCTGGCTTGGGGACTACACCTTCCAGCAGGAGAATTGGAACCGTTCAGCCCAGGCGCTCGATGCGCTGCTGAAAGCGTTTCCCGACTACCCCAATCCCGAACGCGTGCACCTCGCCATCGCCGAATGCAGCGAGCGTGCCGGCAAGCGCGAAGAAGCGATCAAGCTGTATCAGAAAGTGGTGGACGCGGCGCCTCAGAGCAGCGCGGCACAGGATGCCTTGTTCAAGATGGCCGGACTCTATGAGGCCGGAAAGGATGTTGACAAGGCGATGGCTTTGTATGAGCAAGCCGCAAACACGAACACGGGGGAGACGGCGGCCAAAGCCCGGTTCCGTATCGGAGAGCTGCACGAGACGAAAGGCGATTGCGACGGCGCGGCCCGTAGTTTCATGCAGGTCGCGATTCTGTTTCTTCACCCCGAGTTGTCTCCGGAGTCGCTGTGGCGCGCAGGACAGTGTTTTGAGAAGATGAACTCGGCCGATCAGGCCAAACGGGCTTACGACGAACTCATCAAGGAGTACCCGGAGAGCGAACAGGC
>JADLCA010000439.1 GCA_020847495.1 Candidatus Hydrogenedentota bacterium
AAATTCAATTCGGGCACGGGTTGGCCGAGCTTCTTCCAACCGGTGGCGGAAGAGAATATTCATGAGGAGACCGATCTCAGCCACGGCATGAAGCGTACCGAGATCATGTGCGCGCGGTGCGACGGCCATCTGGGTCACGTCTTTGAGGACGGGCCCAAGCCGACGGGGTTGCGCTATTGCTTGAACTCCGAATCCTTGCGTTTCGTTGATGAAGCAGATGTGAAGACGCTTGCAGAGAACGTGCCCGCAGCCGCGCCCACCGTGGGCAAGTGGCTGCCTGCGCCTGCGACGGACACGGCGCTCACTGCGGAGCCCAAGGAAGCAAAGGCCGTGTTTGCGGGTGGTTGTTTCTGGTGCACGGAGGCGGTGTTCGAAGGCATCGATGGTGTGAAGGACGTGACTTCCGGATACAGCGGCGGTGATCCGAAACGGGCCGATTACAAGTCGGTCTGCACGGGAACGACCGGTCATGCTGAAGGCATTCAGATCACGTACGACGCGTCCAAGGTGACGTACGGCCAATTGCTGCGGATCTTCTTCGCGACGCACAACCCCACGACGCTGAACAAGCAGGGACCTGACTCGGGGACACAGTACCGCTCGGCGATCTTCTACACCAACGACGAGCAGAAGGCTGTCGCCGAAGCCTACATCCGGCAGCTTACCGATGCGAAGAAGTTCCCCAAGCCCATCGTGACGGCGATGGAGCCGTTGAACGGTTTCTTCCCCGCGGAGGACTATCACCAGGATTTCGCGCGGCAGAACCCGGAGCATCCGTACATCAAGATGTGGGCCGAGCCGAAGCTGGAGAAGCTCCAGGAAATGCTCAGGGACACCGCGGCCGAGAAGCAAGCGCAGTAAAGGTAGGCGTATGCGGCCCTACGCCGCGCTTCAGGTTCCCGGTCTCCAGTTTGATCCATGGCACTTCCCTGTATACGGTAGCCCGTAGAAGATAGTCCGCAGTTTTTCCGGGGAGAAATGCCATGTCTGCAATTTACGTTGCCGTGCTATGTTTCGCCGCGGCCCTGCCAGGTCCGGAAACGGTTTGGGAATTTACACTTGGGGGTGAGATTAGCGCCTCTCCAGTGCTCTACCCGACGGCCGGGAAGCCCGAATGCGTCCTTCTTCAGAACAGCGCAGGGCGGCTCGTGCTGCTGGACGGCAAGGCGCAGATCGTTTGGGAGCACGACCTCGGCGCTCAATCCTTGACCACCCCGGCCGTTGCCGATCTCGATGGCGACGGTTCCTTCGAAATCATTGCATCCACCGAGCCGGGCGAGGTGGTCCTCCTCGACGCACAGGGAACCGAACACTGGCGCTACCGTCTTCACGGCAAGGTCCGCGATTGGCGTACACCGACCGCCGTCGATCTTGACGGAGACGGCAACCTGGAAATCCTCATGGGTGACGAGGCGGGTTGGCTCACCTGCCTCACGAAGGATGGACGCCGCCTGTGGCGCACGACCATAGATGGTTATCGTGTGCCGCCGGTGGCCACAGCCGATGTCACGGGTGATGGCCGTCCGGAGATTGTCTACGGTACCGAAAATGATCGTGTTGTCTGCCTCGATGCTGACGGCCGCATCGTGTGGCTGAGTGTACACGAAGGTCAGTTTGGCCGCACGAGTCCCACGCTGGGAGATATTGACGGTGACGGCCGTTATGAGGCCGTCTTGCAGACCAGCTTCAACACGGTCCGGCCGCGGCTCATCGCACTCAACGCCGAAGACGGCTCGTTGGCGTGGGAGTCGCCGCTCACCTTGCAAGGGTACGCAGCGATTTCAATCGCAGACCTGGAGGGCGATGGGACGAACGAAGTCTTCGTCGCCGATCGTTCCAACACAATTTACTGCTTCAACGGAGACGGCTCGCGCCGCTGGGCAACGACCACAGGCGGTCACTCCTTCATGTGGCCCCCTGCCGTCGCCGACCTCGACGGCGACGGGCGCTGCGAAGTCATCGCGGGCGTGCGCGACCAGAATGAGGACGGCAAGTCCTGGTTTGTGCTCGACGACGCCGGTACCCTCCTCGGCGCCTGGCCCATCCCCGGCGGCATGAACGCGGCTGCCCTTGTTGCCGACGTCGACCACGATGGCCGCCTGGATGTCGTGCTTACTGGCTCAGACGCGGGCATCGTGCGCTGCGTCACGTTTGGAGGTAAGGCCGATGGCGCTCGTGCACCGTGGGTTTCGCCCCGCTATGACAGCGCCCGGACCGGTGTCGTACCCATCACGAATCCCGCGGCGGCTATCCCGGTAAGACCGGCTCCGGCCCCAGTGGGTGCAGCGCTTCCCCAGCCCGCAGTATGGGGAGAGAATGTCCTGAAGGTTGAATGGGCCGCCCCGCCCGCCGAAGGTTCTCTCGCCGAAATCGAAACCGTGGATCCTGCCGGACGCCGCACCATTCGGCTGCGCCCGTTGAGTGCCATGGCCAGCGCGGATGCTGTCCCCGTCCTTTTGGCCGGCGAGGGCGAACATCACGTTGCCGTGCGCCTATGGGAATCTGACGCTCCGGCTCCCGCTGCTGCCTACGCCGGCACGATGAGCATCGGGGGCCTCGAGTCGCTTCAGTCTTCCGTGGACGCAACCCTCGCCGGGCTTGAGAAGGCAGGCGAGAGTCTCGCTGCCGGGAATGCACAGCTTGTCTTCGAGCGAAAGGCACACCAGGCGGCCTTCTTCGGCGCCTTGACCAAGCGCGCGGCCACGACGGCGTTCGATGACGCCCGCGCCGTGGATGACCTCCTCGATGCGGTAGTGGACTTTCGGCGCGGACTCGCGGCCGAGCTGAGGCTCGCGGAAATCGCCATGAGCGCCCGGACGGTTCGCCCTGACATGCCGCTTGTCGCATGGGAAGACGGTAATCCTTGGGATTTCCTCTCGCCCTTCGACGAGAAGGTGACAGTCACGGAGAGCCCCGAGGTTCAAGTTTGGCTGCTGGGCGGAGAATATGAGAGCAGGGCGGTGCATCTGCTCAATCTCAGCCCTGAGCCGCTGACAGTCCAGTTGCGGCCCGACGCAGCGGCGCAGTCCGCGGTGCAGTTCTACGAGGTCATCTCCGTTCCCCGCAAGGATGGGATGTGGGTGCCCGACGCCCTTTCCGGTATCTCCCAGGCGCGAACGATACACTTGGCCCCCGGAGAGGCCCGTTCGGTCTGGCTCACGATTTGCTCCAATGAGCTGAAACCGGGCGTCACCGGTCTGGGTGTCCAATTATTGCCCATTGGCCGGGAGGATGGGAGGCTATCGCTCGTACTGAAGACAGATGTCTCGCCTCTCAGTCTGCGTGACGCGCCGGTGTTCCGCGTGTGCAACTGGTCGTCTCCCGAGCGGTCTGCCAAGGGGGGTGTCGATCGGGCGCGCGTCATGGCCGATGCCCTCGCACACGGAGTCAATGTCTTCACCGTTGGCCCGCCCCGGCGCGAAGCGAATGCGCAGGGCGAGCTCACTGGACAGGCCGAATGGGCGCCTTTCGACGAGGACCTCGATTTGATGGGGCCTGCGTCTTTCATTCTACTCGGAGGTAACGGCGTTCGGATGCCTGACGGCGTTCCTCGTTTTGGTCCTGTCCACGTGCAGGCCCAGCGGGCTTGGTTGAACGAACTGGACGGCCATCTCAAGTCGAAAGGCTGGGAGGGCCGGTGGGCGCTCTATCCAGTTGATGAGCCGGGCCTCTATGGCGGCACGCGCATCCAGATGCTCCGCGAGATCGCCACGCACTTTCGCGAGGCCAAGCCGGACATCCCCATTTATGCCAATCCCTCCGGCGGCGTGACCACGACCAACTTCGCCGATCTTCTCGATGATATTTCCTATTGGTGTCCCGAGCAGCAACTCCTTCGGCGCAAACCCGAACTGGCGAAGTACTTTCTCGACACGGGAAAGCCAGTCTGGTCCTATGAGGCGCCGGGCGATGTGAAGTCCTTGTATCCTCTCGGATACTACCGCGCCAACGCCTGGATGGCGGTCCAGTTGGGTCTCAGTGGTTGCGGCTTCTGGGTGCAACGCTACGAGGCATCCAACGACCTCTGGCTCACTCAGGACGCCTCCGAGTGGGGCGCCAACTATGGTGTGCCCGGCGGCGAGGTCATCAGCCGGCGCTGGGAGGCATGGCGGGACGGCAGCGAGGATGCGCGGCTCTTCCTGATGCTCCGCCGCTTGGCGGATACCGCTCGCGCGGAGAACCGGCATGCCGATCTCGTGCAGCGGGCCGAGCAGCTTCTCGAAACGGACATGCCCAAGGTCACGAAGAATGCATGGGTCACAAACGATATCACGCGAAACCTGCGCGATTACGATATGGACTTTGCCGAGGTACAGCGCATCCGGCAGGAGGCGGTCCAATTGGTGATTGGCCTGAGAGAATGACACCCCCGTTAGCCGCTCGACACGGCGGCCAGCGTGCTTGACGATTACGCCGTTTCTCTGGGAAGATGCCTGTAAATCTGAAAACGGCAGTTGAATCGCCATGCAATCGTTAACGTTATCGGCGCGAATGCCGTACAAGAGACATTACGGTCACCCACTGGGTGAGGGGACAGACCCCGTGTTTCGCTCCGCAAGGCCTACGCGAAAGA
>JADLCA010000440.1 GCA_020847495.1 Candidatus Hydrogenedentota bacterium
AGAAAGACGCGCACGCGCAAGGGCAGTGGGACATCGCGGATCATAACGTGAGCGTCGTCAGCGGGCGCACGCAGGAAGAGATCGCGCAGGAGCTTCCCTCGCGTCTCGCGGCACCCGAGCAGGCCGACCCGCTGCCCGAACCCTTCGAGCCGATGCTGGCCACGCTCTCGGAGTCGGTGCCGCGCGGCGCGGAGTGGCTCTATGAAGTGAAGTGGGACGGCGTTCGCGGCGTCGCCTATGTGAGCAATGGGCAGACGACGCTGTTCTCCCGGAAGCGCACTCCGATCACGCGGCAGTATCCGGAACTCGCGACCCTCCACCAGCAGGTGAACGCCACGTCCGCGATTCTCGACGGGGAGGTGGTGGTGCTCGACGCCGCCGGACGCCCCAGCTTCGAGCGCCTGCAGCCACGCATTATGGCGTCGGACGCGTCGGCTGTCGCGGCCCTGGCGCGCACCAGTCCGGTGCTCTACTTCGTTTTCGATCTTTTGTACTTGAACGGCCGCGACCTGCGCCGCACGCCTTTGGTGGAGCGCCGGCAGATTCTCCAGAGCATTCTGAAGCCCAGCGATGCGGTGCGGCTGTCGCCGCAGTTCGAGCGCAGCGGGGTGGAGTTGCTCGAAGCCGCGCGCCAGCAGGGTCTGGAAGGCATCGTCGCCAAGCGCGCCACCGCGCCCTACCTCTCCGGCCGCTCCCGCGACTGGGTGAAGGTGAAGGTATCGCGGCAGCAGGAATTTATCATCGCGGGCTACACGCATGGCGAACGCGACTATTTCGGGGCGCTGGTGCTGGGGGTGTTCGACGGAGGCGTGCTGCACTGGGCCGGTAACGTCGGCACCGGGTTCGACCAGAAACTGATGGCGGCCATCCGCGCCAGGCTCGATCGGCTGGCGCAGCCCAAGTGCCCCTTTCGCGAGGTCCCGAAGTTTCCCGGTACGGTGCAATGGGTGCGTCCCGAGGTGGTTTGCACGGTCAAGTTTCTGCATTGGACCGAGGATGGCCGGTTGCGCGCCCCGGTGTTCGTGGGCCTGCGCGACGATCTCAACCCCGCCGACTGTACCCGCCAGGCCGCAGATGCCGCGCCGCCGCGCCCGGTGCTGTTCCCGCCCGACGCCAAGGAAGGAAACATCCCCGCGGGCATGCAGAGCTTCCGGGTGAAGAACCTGGGCAAGATCTGGTATCCGCAAGACGGCTACACCAAGCGCGACGTGCTCGACTACTACAACGCGGTCGCGCCGCTGCTGCTGCCTCATCTGCTCGACCGGCCGCTGTCGCTGCGCCGCTACCCCGACGGCATCGCCAAGGAAGGGTTTTTTCAGAAGAACACCGCCACGGGCGGCTTCCCGGATTGGATTCGCCAGGAGACGATCGTGGCCGAGGACGGCAAACTGCGACGCCAGGTGATCGGCGAAGGTCTCGCGGAACTGCTCTATCTCACTAACCTCGGCTGCATCGATCAGAACCCGTGGATGAGCCGGGTGCAGTCGCTCGATCATCCCGACTTCATCCTGATCGATCTCGATCCTTCCGATTGTCCCTACGCGAAGATCGTCGAAGCCGCGCTCCTGGTGAAGCGCAAACTCGACCATCTGGAGCTGGAGGCTTATCCGAAGACCACGGGCGGCGATGGTCTCCACTTATACATTCCGCTGGAACCCGTCTATCAGTACGACCAGGCGCGCGCGCTCGCCGAAATCCTGGCGCGCCTGTGCGCCGCCGAACGTCCCGACTTGTTCACGCTGCCCCGCTCGACCGCGAAACGGGAGAAGGGCAAGGTCTACTTCGACTGGATGCAGATCGCACGTGGAAAAACGATCTCCGCGCCTTACGTCCTTCGTGCCCACAATGCCGCACCGGTGGCGACGCCCCTGGAATGGCGCGAACTGACTCCGTCGCTCGACCCGAAGCATTTCCATTTGCGCAACGCGCTCGACCGGTTCGATCGCACAGGAGATCTATTCGCTGGGGTGCTCACGAAATTGCAGCGGCTGGAGCCGGCGCTGGGGCGGCTGGACTCGCTCGTGCAGAAGCGTGCCACGCCGTAGTTCCTCTCTAGTTCGTTTCACTTCATGCCAGGAGGTAAAGCGGCCTTCGCGAAATCCGCGTTCCGCCCCGTCGCGTTGGATCGTGAGAGCCTCACCCTGGGCCGCTTCGGACAACTCCGCCAAAGATTCGAGACTTCCGTAAGCCCTGATGATTTCGCCGAGTGCCTGATCGATGTCGCCCCCGTATTCGCGCGCGAGGCGAGACAGAATTCGATCGCATTCTTCGTCGAGTTCGATCTGCCGGGTGATCATGACGATCAGCATAGCATCGGTGCTGGCAGACGCCGACCGGCGAGGTCGAGGTCTGGGGCGGTCCCTCAGCCCTTGATTTTCATCTGGACGCCCGAGGGCGCCAGCGTGATGCGCTCGACGCGGTGACGCAGTTCGAACCAGTGGCCTATTTTGGCCTCGGGATAACGGGGCAGCAGGTAATACTCGACCAGGAGATCGACAGCGCCCTTGGGAATCCCGACGCCTTCCAGGTACACCTCGTCAATGTCGATCTTGGCCTTGCCGTCGCGGGCCTCCACCTTGACGGATACCTGCACTTCTTTCTCGCCTTGGAGCATCCAGCGCAGCAGCAGGCCGGGCGGGCGTCCTTTCTCCGTTTGCAGCTTCACGAAATCGAGAACGGCGCTGCCGCTGGCCTTGCCCGCGCTGAACCAGACTTTGGCATTGCGGAGCCCATCGCCCACTTCGCGGCGGGCTTCTTCGCGGGCGAATGCATTGGCTTCGGCCACGGAAAAGAAGATCACAGAGCCGGGTTTGGCCTGGTCGTTCTCGATCAAGTCGGCCTTGCGCCGTGCGCTCTCGTAGTCGGTATTGGCCGCAAAGAGGGCACAGACAGCCGCGAGCGCAATGGTTTGCCGCACAATTTCAGTTTAGTGCCGCGCAAAGACGCGGAGCTCATGGCCGTACCAAAGGCGGCGGCAATCGGTGCTTTGCTGGAGCGTCAGGCCAGCGTCCTGGAGCCAGGCCACGGCTTGTTCCACGGGGAGGTAGTGGATCCATTGCCGGGCGAGCACGAGGTCGTGCAGACGGTTCATGGCCGCCATCCAGGTCGGGCGGCGGCACATGTCCTTGTAGATGAGGATGCCGCCGGGCTTTACGCGCGAGGCCGCTTTCACCAGTACTTCGCGCTGCTGTGAGGGCGCGATGTGGTGCAGGACGTCGATGATCGAAACCACGTCCCATTGGCCTTCGGGCCAGTCGCCCCGCTCGAGGTCGCGCTGTTCGAATCGGAGCGGCAAGCCGCGGTCGCGCGCCAGCGCCTGGGCGCAACGGATGGCGAGCGGCGAATTGTCCACACCTTCGCCGCGCACGTCGTCGCGCAGGCGGCTTAACAGCGCGAGAAACAATCCGCCTCCACAGCCGATATCGAGCACCGTCACGCGCGGCGGCACTGCTGCCACCAGCAACTCGAACGGGCAGATGTAAGGCCGCCAGTGCTGCATCTTGCGCACGAGCCAGGGGCCGTCCGGGAACAACTCCCGCGCCAGTCGCGACAACTCAGATGGCTGCATAGGCCACGACTCCCGACACACCCAACACGAGGTAACTCACGCCATCGAGCAGCGCGAAATCCAGCGGGTCGCGCCGCATGTCGCCGCGGTGGGCGATGAGCCACATGCGGCTGATCCAATAGAGCAGCACGGGGCAGAGCAGCCAGAGGCGGCCGGGTTTGGAATAGAGGAGCACCGTTTGCGGATGCTGGATGTAGAACGCCAGCACGAGCACTGAGAGGAAGCCCGCCGAGATGCCCATTGACGCGAGCAGAAACTGGTCGCCGGGACGGTAGTCGCGCACCCCCTCCGCCGCGGGGGGAGCCTCGAGTTCGGCAAAGCGTTTCAGCACGGCCAGCATGAGACAGAAGAACAGCGCGAACGTCAGCAGCCAAGGCGAGACGGTGATGTTGGTGGCCGCGCCGCCGGCGAAGACGCGTAACGTGAACAGGCAGGCCAGCACTACGACGTCCATCAGCGCGCGGTGTTTCAGCTTGACCGAATAGGCCGTAGTCAGCACCTGATAGAGCGCAACGACCCCGAAGAACTCCTGGTTCACCCACCACGCGCCTGCGAGGGCCACGCCGATCAGCAGCGTCGCCACCGCCACCGCCTGCCAGGGGGCGATGTCGCCCTGGGCGATGGGCCGCGAACTCTTCTCCGGGTGGACACCATCGGCCCCGCGGTCCAGCAGGTCGTTCAATAAGTATTGTCCGGAAGCGCCCAGGCTGAAGAAGAGGAAAGCGAGCGCGAGCGACTGCCAGAGCGCTGCGTTTCCCGTCTGGTGCGCGCAGAAAATCGGGAGCAGCAGGAGCAGGTTCTTGCTCCACTGGTGCAGACGGAGCGCCCGGATCATGGTTTAGCGTCCGGTGGGCAGTAGAACAGGTGGTTCATCCAGATCTCGGCGGGTTCGGCGCAGCCCAGTTCTTGGGG
>JADLCA010000441.1 GCA_020847495.1 Candidatus Hydrogenedentota bacterium
TCGTAGTTGACGACATGCGTGTCGGGCGTCTCCTGGTCGTCATCGAAGAAGTGCATGCCGCCCGTCGCGTAGACGGACTTCGGGCACGTGAGGCCGGTTATCCACCGTGCGATGTCGAGCTGGTGCGTGCCGTCGTTGGCGATGTCGCCAGCGCCGAGGTCCCAGAACCAGTTCCACGCGTAGTGAAAGCGATTCTCGTTGAATGGCTTGGCGGGGGCCGGACCCAGCCACAGGTCGTAATCGACGCCTTCCGGCGGGGTGCCGTCGTCGCGTTTGCCGATCGTGCCGCGCACCTTGCTATTGAGCACGCGAACGAAGTGGATATCCCCCAGCGCGCCGGATTTGATGTATTCCTGGGCCTGTTTGCAGTATTCGGAACTGCGGTTCTGGTAGCCGACCTGCACCACGCGATTGTATTTGCGGGCGGCCTCGATCATCTTCCGGCCTTCCCAGATATTGTGGCAGGTAGGCTTTTCCACGAACACGTCCTTGCCTGCCTGACAGGCGAGCACGGTGCCCAGCGCGTGCCAGTGGTTGGGAGTGGCCATCACGACCGCATCAACTTCCGGATCGTCCAGCACGCGGCGGAAATCCTGCACGCACTGCGGCTCGGTCCCGCAGGCCTCCACGATCTGCTTGGAACGGCTGGGAAAGAGCCGGCTATCCGGGTCGGCGAGGTATTTCACGGACACGTCCGGGCGCTTGGCAAATTCGGGGCCAAGAAAGCTCCCCCGCCCGTGGATGCCCATGATGGCAACCACGACCTTTTCGTTGGCGCCCTGCGCGTTGACGGAGAATGCGCCCGCAAGGCTCGCGGCCATGGCAGTCTTGGATGCGGTTCCCAGAAACTCTCGCCGGTTCATAAAGCTCATGAGGACTCTCCTCGTTTTTCGTGATGCCTTTTGCTTACACGCCATCCGCAATGCCATCGTTATCGGCATCCGGGAACGGAACTACGTAGATCTGAACGGGGTCATCGCCTTTGTAGGTCTTGAATGGATTGCCATCTTCGCCGGGCGTAGGCGTCTGCTTGCTGAAGGCGAACACCGTGCCGTCCGGAGACCACACAAGATCCTGACGTTCCGGGCCGTCGTTCCGCGGCGTCACGAACACGGTCTTCCCGAATTTGGGGCCCTGCTTTACGCAGGTCACCGCGATTCCGCCTTGATACAAAAACGCGATCGAGTTTCCGGAGGGATGCCACCGTACGCAGCTTCCCGCACCTTCGGGAAGGTCCGTGGCTTGCACGGGCCGTTTCGCGGGATCGGTTGCCTGGTCGGACCCGTCAGAGGGAATGAGGAAGATCTGGGTCTTGCCGTTGGACCCTTTGGCGTAGTAGGCGATGCGGTCCCCCTGCACACTGCCACGCACGATACCGCCCGCGTTGCCTTGGGTGAGGCGGCGGACCTTCACGCCCTCGGGCGGTTGGGGATAACGCGTGGCCGAACCGGCATCCGCCGTAGTGATATCCACGCTTCGTGGAACGTCCACCACATAAAGTGATTCTTCGTAGGCCACTCCGTCGGCGGCGCGAACCTTGCCAATGAAGGCGCGCATCAGGCCTTCCCTGCCGACCCAGGAATCTCCCGCGGCCTTTTCCAGTTCACCGGGCTTGGACTTCCCCATCGGCGCGACCGGCACTAGCATCGCGAAGAAATGCGTGGCATTGCCCGGGGCCTTTTCGCTCGGCTCCATATATCCGATGCTTCGATCATATTGAGGCAGGAGGAAATCGTCGTAGGTGAATCCGATGCGTTTGCCGTCCAAGGTGTACTCGTGGCGATGCGTACCGCCGCGGTGGGCGCCCGGCAGGGTGTCCCGGTCCTTGGCAACATCTCGGAAATCCAGCCACGAAAGCGTCTGGCTGCCATCCGCGAGCACTTCAGCCCCGTTGCGATTCGGCTTGCCGTAGTAGCCGCGTTCCTTCACCTCGCTCAGCAACGGCCCGTGGATGAACGCAACCCGGTCCGCTACAGGAGAATACGAACAAGCGCCCACGCCGGGAGCGGAATTCTCTCCCGTGACAGCCTCGGGCGCGTAGAGCACGGTTTCCTTTTCCGTGGCAATTTCGACCTTTTCGATGGACAGACTGTTATTGATGCCCGGCCCGACAGTCTCGCGGGTGTCGTAACAGAGGAAACGCCCATCGGCCGAGAAGTTATCGTTGTTATCGAGATTGTGATTGCGCGGCGAGTGCGTGATCTGGCGCTCTTGCGCACATGCCGTTCCGCCCATAGTGTTCACCCCCGCACCAAGAATGATTGCGATTGCCAGCACCCTACCAGACATCATCTCTCCCTCTCTTTCCGCACCCACGCGGTACTGCATACTCCGGCGAAGCGGCCGGACCCCCAGTGTACGCCGCAAGCTCTCCGATTTCTAACCGACGCTTGCCTGGGAAGAGTCATAGGGGATGCGCATGCGGCGTACGGCATAAAAGGTCCGTTTGCATGAGAAAGCCGTGCGGACTATAATCGCCGTTTACTCAGGAGGAAGCCTTGATACGCGTAGGTATAGTAGGAGCCACGGGTTATGGCGGCCGGGAACTCATCCGGCTGCTGGCCTTGCACCCCAGCGCCAAGCTGGTGGCCGCCGCTTCCACGAGCGTTGCGGGACAACGACTTGAGTCGGTCATGCCTGCCTTCCGCAAGCTCAGCGATGTGGTGTTTGAGACGTTTGATGCAACGGCGTTGACGGACAAATGCGATGCCGTATTCATCGCCGTGCCCGGCCGGGAATCCATGAAGATCGGCACGGAATTGCGGGAGGCCGGGGCGCGTGTCCTTGACCTGGGCGGAGACTTTCGACTGAAAGACCCTGTCGCGTTCGCGAAGTACTACAAGACGGAGCATACCGCTACCCATCTGCTGCCGGAATGCGTGTACGGCCTGCCGCCGTTTTACCGGGACCAACTCAAGACCGCACAGCTCGTGTCAGTACCCGGTTGTTACCCTATCAGTGCGATTCTCCCGTTGCGGCCTCTGCTTGATCGCGTCAGCACATCGATTCCAATCGTCATCGATTCCATTTCAGGCATTTCCGGCGCAGGACGCACCTTGAACGAGGCGTATCACTTCCCGGAAATGAACGAGAATCTGAAAGCCTATAAGCTGGGCGTGCACCAGCACATCCCCGAGATCGAGCAGGAGACCGGTCACCGCGCAATGGTTCAATTCACGCCGCACGTGGCGCCGTTGACGCGAGGCATCCTGACGACGATTACCTTTCGCCCCGGCGCGGCCGTGGACCCGGCGGCGGTCTACCAATGCTATGAGGCGGAGCCGTTTGTCCGCATGCTGCCCGCGGGCGAATTGCCCGAAGTCAAGAATGTGCGCGCGTCGAACTTCTGCGATATTGGCTGGGTCATGGACGAACGGACCGGCAACCTGCTGATCGTGAGCGCCATCGACAACCTGATGGGCGGCACCGCGGGCATGGGCATCCAGTGTTTGAACATCATGTTCGGACTGGAGGAAACGGCAGGGCTGCTGTACGGAGGAATGGCGCCATGAACTTCATCGATGGGGGCGTTACGGCCCCGAAAGGATTCAGGGCGTCGGGTGTCGCCGCGGGTATCAAGCCCGGCAGCAAGAAGAGAGACTGTGCGCTGGTGGCAAGCGACGTGCCCGCCACTGTCGCGGGAATGTTCACCAAGAATCTCATGAAGGCGCCGCCCGTGGTGTGGAATGGGATTGTATGCGCATCCGGCAAGGCGCAGGCGGTCTTCATCAACAGTGGTAATGCAAACGCCGCGACCGGCGAACAGGGTGTCGCCGATGTGTGTGCGACGGCGGACCTTGTGGCAGATGGCCTTCAGGCGCCCGCCAAGGAGATCTGCATCTGCAGCACGGGCGTCATCGGCGTTCCCCTCCCGATGGACAGGATAGCCGCGGGGGTGCGCGGGTGCTTGGAATCTCTGTCGAAAGAAGGTAGTTCTGACGCTGCGGCCGCGATTATGACGACCGACACCGTGCCCAAGGAGAGAGCCCTCGAAGTGACGCTGGGGTCGCATGTAGTGCGCTTGGGGGCGATTGCCAAGGGTTCGGGCATGATCGCACCGGACATGGCGACCATGATCTGCGTAATCACGACCGACGCGGCGATTGCGTCCGCCCCGCTGCAGGACGCCTTGCGCGAGGCCGTCGAAGCCTCTTTCAACCGGATTTGCGTCGACAACGATATGAGCACGAGCGACAGCGTATTGTGTCTGGCCAATGGCCAGGCAAGCGCAGGTGAGCTGAAACCGGGGTCGCCCGCATTTGCCGCATTTACCGAAGCGCTGAAGAGCCTGTGCATGGTGATGGCCCACGAGTTGGTGAAGGACGGCGAAGGGGCCACGAAGTTTGTGGAAATCGCCGTCGCCGGAACCGCAACCGACGACCAGGCGAAGACCATCGCGCGTGCCGTGGCCCAGTCGCAGTTGTGCAAGACCGCGTTTTTTGGGCAAGACCCGAACTGGGGCCGCATTGCGTGTGCCGTGGGTTACGCCGGCGTTGATTTCGATCCGGCCCATTTGGCGCTATGGCTGGACGACGTGCAGCTCGCGGCGGAAGGGAAGTCCACGGGATACCGTGAAGCAGACGCCGCGGCCGTGATGAAGCGGCCCGAGTTCCGTATTCGGATTGAGGTGGGCGCCGGTCCCGGCAGCGCAGTCTTCTGGACCAGCGACCTCAGCGACAAGTACGTTCATATCAACGCGGATTACCGCTCGTGAATACGGTCCCGCGGACCGCTTGAGGAGATATCATTGAAGGCCTTCGAGGAATTCATCCAGAAAGCCGCCGTACTGGTGGAGGCCCTCCCGTACATCCGGGAATTCGAGGGAAAAACCGTCGTCATCAAATATGGCGGCGCCGCCATGGAGAATCCGAGTCTCCGGCGCAGCACGACCGAAGACATCGTCCTCATGAAATACGTGGGGATGAACCCGGTGCTGGTCCATGGGGGCGGGCCGGAGATTAACCGCACGCTGAACCGGTTAGGCGTCGAGGCCAAGTTCCAGAACGGCCTGCGCGTCACCGATGAAGAGACCATTGGCGTCGTCGAGATGGTTCTGGCAGGCCGCATCAACAAGGAAATTGTGACGCTCATCAGCAAGGCGGGCGGCAATCCCGTGGGCCTGTCCGGCAAGGACGGGAACCTTTTGCATGCGCGAAAGATCAAGACAGAAGACGGCAGCGATCTCGGATTCGTGGGAGAGATCACCGGCGTACACTATAAGATCATCAATGTCTTGTGTGAAGCGGGAATGATCCCCGTGATCGCGCCTATCGCAACGGACGCGCAAGGACAGACTTGGAACGTGAATGCGGACACCGCAGCGGGCGAGATCGCGGCGGCGTTGCAGGCCGAGAAGCTGGTGTTCCTGACGGATACGCCCGGGCTCTTGCGCGATCCCAACGACCCCAGTTCGCTGATCCACCAGCTTTGCCACAAGGAGATCATTGAACTGACCCGCAAAGGCGTCATTGCGGGGGGCATGATCCCCAAGGTCGAGGCCTGTCTGAAAGCCCTCGACTACGGGGTAGTCAAGACCCATATTATCGATGGCCGCGTCCCCCACTCTCTCTTGCTTGAGATATTTACTGACAAGGGTATGGGAACTCTGGTGACCCACTGATTGCCGGAATTGCCGGGGGAAACTGGCGTGGAGGCGAGTACACCCCGCGGCGTGATGCGCATCAGGCGCTGTCTGGTGAAAACCACTTCAGGTTGGAGGCATTACATTCGTGAACGATCCTATTCTCGGCCGCATGTTGAACATCATTCAAGAAGGCGGCGTCTTGATGTACCCCATCATCGTGTGTTCGGTGGTCGCCCTCGCGATTGCCATCGAGCGCTTCTTGACGCTTCGCCGCGCGACCATCGACACGCGCGAGTTCATGGACGCCATGCGGACGGTCCTCCGCCAGAACCGGATCCAGGAAGCCGTCACGATTTGTGACGAGACGGACGCCCCGGTCGCGCGGATCATGAAGGCGGGCGTGCTGAAGCACAATCGCAGCAAGGAAGACATCCGGGAAGCGATTGAAGACGCAGGCCACCTCGAAATCCCCCGTCTGGAACGCTACATGTCGGCCTTGGCAACATGTGCGAACATCGCTCCCCTACTCGGACTCCTGGGTACCGTACAGGGGATGATCAAGTGCTTCGCGACGATCCAGCACAAACAGGGGCAGGTGAATCCGTCAGACCTCGCGGAGGGTATTGGTAACGCGCTGATTACCACTGCCGCGGGCCTTACAGTGGCCATTCCGGCGTTGGTGGTCTATAACTACTTCGTGACCCGCGTCGAGAACATGATCCTCGAGATGGAGATCAGTTCCTCGGAGCTGGTGGAACTCTTGACCAAACACCGCGGCGAACGCGAAATCTAGGGTGGAGCCGACGCCATGAAGTTCCGTCCCGCTGTCGAAGAGAAACGGAAGGTACGAGCGAGCCTCGACCTGACCCCGCTGATCGATGTCGTGTTCAACCTGATCATCTTCTTCATGCTGTCGTCCACGTTCGTGGTGCAAAGCTCCATTCAGATCGAGACGCCGGTTGCCGAGGGTTCCGAATCGCTGGAGCAGAAGGACGTTTCCATCACGCTGCAGTTTGGCGAGGGCGGGCCCGACGGCGAGGGCCGTGTCTATCTCGATAATGAGGAGATCCTGGACTGGGGAGACCTCTCCACCAGGCTCTCCGAGGTGATGACCGCCAATCCCAAGGCCATGCTCCTGATCCGGCCCGATGCGCGCATCGAGACGGGACGCCTCGTCCGGGTCCTGGGAATTGCGACCAGTGTCGGCGTGGAACGCTATGGAATAGCCGCGGAACCGCCCACAGACGAAAAGTGAGCCCCCAGCCATGGCCCGCGACCGGACCTTCAACATATCGCTGGTCATCTCCTCCCTGTTCCATTTGTCGATGGTGACGGTGTTTTCCATCTACATTTGGATACCGGTCGAAGAAATCGACTACTACACCTTCGACATCGTCGACCCGGTCACGCATGAGTCGGTCATTCGGGGGCCACGCGACCAATTACGTGTACCCTCTCTCGAGGATACGCTGCGTCCGCTCGAACCGCCTGTCTTGCCTGGTCCGGAGTTGGGGTCCTTGGCCCTTTCCAACCCGGAACCCATGGGTCCGGAGCGTCCCCAGATCACCCTGCCCACACTCGAGATCGCGGAGTTGGAGCGCCTCCACGTGCGCGAGGAAGGCCTGAGGGCACGCTCCCAATTCGATATGGGTGGCACGCCTGACGCGTGGTCCCGCTTCAGCGCGGAAGTGGGCAGGCTGCAGGACGCGCTCCGGCGCCTTACTGATTTTGACGATGTAGACACAGAAGAAGAGGGAGAGAACGCCCCGGTTTCCCGCCCAGTCGACGGCCTCGCGCTCTACGTCGAGTGGATGGGGGAACCGGAGAATCGCGAGTTGATCTTCAGCCCTCCAATCGATGCGCTGTGGAAACTGGACCCCCAGTCGCTGGCGGAACCCATCGCCATCATGTTCAAGGTGAATGCCGAGGGCGAAGTCATCGAGGTCATGACTCCGGTGGAAGACGAGGAGGGCGTGATCGCCAGTGCGGGCAAGGCGCTCATCAAGTACCGCTTCGCGCCGCTTGAATCCGGCAGCGACTCGGACCAGTACGGGACGCTCCTCATCGCTCCCGATGAAGGCCCGGAACTATGATAGCCTTGGAACTGAAATGGGCGTTGCTCCTGTACTCCAGCGTGCTCGCGTTGATGGCCATCGCCGGGTGGATCTACACGGAAGTGACCGTTCGCAGGCCCCATCGATTCCTCGGCAAGCAGTACCTTTGGCGCTGTACGTACTGCGGGTACACGTACCTCGACGAATCTGGCGATGAACTGTCGCAGTGTCCGCGTTGCGAGAGCTTTAATTCCGCATCGGAGGAGCAGACGCGCTTCGTGCCTGTAAAGACGCCCACTGGCAAGCAAGCGGAGCGCACGGAGGAAAGGAAGGATGAACCGCGCCGCAATCCTTCTCACCGCAAACGCCCCCACCAGCGCAGGCGCGGCCCACGGCGTGGCTGACACTCACACGAAGAAGGGGTTGAACCGGCTCTCGATGGCAACGGTGCTTGACGGGCCATGACCCACATGGATTTCCGTCTGCGGCGGCAGCGTGAAGATGTGTTTTCGTATAGCATCGAGCTGGCGCAGCCGATCTCGTTCGGAACTCGTTCCGCCGACCGATCCCGCGAATAGCGCATCTCCCGTGAAAACATGCCCCGGGAAAGCCAAGCTCAAACCTTCGGGCGTATGGCCTGGGGTCTCCAACACGGTGCCAATCAAACGTCCTACGTTCACGCGGTCTCCATGTTTCACGCGAGTTGCCGTGCATCCGGCCACCTCGGAAAGCCCGCATAGCACTTCGGCCTTGAAACGCTTGACGTATTCGGGAAGGCCACCGGTGTGATCGAAGTGGTCGTGTGTGATGAAGATCTTCACGAGCCGCAGCTTCTCATCGTGAAGAAACTCGTCGACTGCGGAATCAAAGGCTCCGGCATCGACAAGCGCGGCCTCCCGGTCTTCCTCGCACGCCACGACAAAAGAGTTCGCTTCATGAACATCCAACAGGAAGTGGCGCACGATCATCTCAGGGTCCCCTCCATGCTGGCGTTCTCGAAATTCGCCTCGCCAGTTGCGTCGCGCAAATCCGCACCCGACAGATTCGCACGCCGGAAGATCGCGCGTTGGATATCGCACCCGCGAAGGCTCGCATTGCGGAAGTCGGCGTTCCCCGGGCGCGAGTAGTACATACGCGCGCCGTCAAAGCGAGCGCCCAGGGCCTTCGTGCCGACCAGATTGGCACGCTGCAAATTGGCGCCGGAGAGGTCCGCGCCGGACAAATCCGCGGCTCCGAGCACGGCGAACTCGAGTTGGGCGTCCCTCATGTTGGCCTCGCGCAGATCCGCGCCGTCGAAAAAGGCGCCCCGCAAGTTCGCGCCCGACAAATCGACACCTTTCAATGCGGCGCCGGAAAGCCGCGCGTCGCTCAGGTCCACGCCCGATAGATCGCAGCCGGACAAGTCCACCTCGCCCAGGCGTTCGCCCGCGCAGGCCCCCGAACGTATCCGTTCCACTAATGCTGCCCGTTTATCCGCCGGAGCACTCATCAGAAAGCATCCTTTCCTGTGAGCTTATTCTCCATCCAGTCGCCGTAATACGCGCACTCCTTGACGGTGGCCTTCATCTCCTGCCGCGTCACATGGTCCGCGAGGAACGTCCGGATCACCAGGAAGCGTTCCTCGCCGTCTTCCTTCGCAAGCGCGACCGCTCCTTGAACGAGCGTCATATTTGCCCGCAAAGCCCAGGCAAGCGCCTTCTCATCAACCTTGCCGCAGACCGTGCTCACTTGAACAACGTTCATGCCGTCGGGCCGTTTGAAGGCGCGCATGCGCACTGCCTGGGTACGCCCGCTCTTGAGTTTCACCGTCACTGTGTACTCATCGCCGCTATTCTTTTCCACGGTCCGCTCGCCGGGCTTCTCAATAGAGCGCGCCAAATCGTCAAGCGACACGGACGACTCCTGGAGCGCGGGCTTCACCCCCGCCAGCGCCGCGCTGGCCTGACCGAGCGCGGCATCCACCGCGCGCCGCACATCGACATCCATTTCGTCTTTGGATTGGTGCAGCGCCGCGAGTGCGCGTGACGCAACCTTACCGAGCAGGTCTGCGCCATCGCGGCGCGTCACCCAGCCCGCCTGGCGGCTATGAAGATTCTCCGCCGCCGTGTCAATGGCTTCAAACATACGTGGGCACTCCTTTTGTACGTCATTCTAGCAGTGACAAGAAAGACCCCTGGATTCAAGAGCCAAGTGCAAGTAGGCGTTGGAGACGTACTTGCTGGAAGACTTCATTGGGGGTTCGGTATCCGAGGCATTTCCTTGGTCGGTTGTTGATTTGGTCGACAA
>JADLCA010000442.1 GCA_020847495.1 Candidatus Hydrogenedentota bacterium
AGCGGACCTGTCGCACTTGCGGCCGGAGCCACCAAGCCAGCAGGAGTTGTTCGGGGGGGAGAGCGCCATTCGCCGCAGCAGCGTGGTGCCTTTCCGGGACGACCCGCTGTACGAGACAAGAAAGATGTCAATCAAAGTCCCCGCAGACCTCTACGAAGCCATCCGCCTCGCCGCCAAAGCCGAGGGCAAATCCCAGAACGAACTCATCGTCGACGTGCTCACGTCGGCCCTGTCGCGCATCCCCGGCCCGCCGAGAGAAGAGCACGAAGACTAACGGAAAGCACTCGCGTGTCTGAGCGTCTCCAGGACGCCGTACTTCACTTCGCATAGCTTACGCGAAGGCCGGGGTCACGCCCATTCACCTGCCGGATTCAGGTTGACAGCTCACATAGACCTGTGACAGTATTATGATGAGATTGCCACGTGCCATAGTGTTTTCGGTATCGCTCGGTAGCAAGTGGCGCGTGCAAGCACCAAGGAGTGGCTCATCATGAATGCTCAGCGACGGTTCAAGGAATTCTGTGCCACTTTCGCAACACTACTGCTCGCCGCCTTAGTCTGCGCGGGGTGCCCACAACCTCAGGAAGATTTCGCGCTGGAGATGGAATTGATTGTCGCCGATGCCGGCCTGAGTTCGACATCCAAAGTCGAGGAGGGATCGCCCTTCAACTACCCGAGAATTCTGGTCTATCATGATGTCCTGCAAGGTGACGCCCAGCAGCAGCCCGACCTCGTATTGAGTGGCGAGACCATCCCCGAACTCAAACACCCGGTTCACATGGTGGCTCTCCCATACTCTCTGTTTGTGTGCGACGATGTGTATGGGGCGGTCCTGGTCTGGAACAGCCTTCCGTCTCTGATTTGGGGCCATGACGCCGATACCGCGCCCGATGTAGTTCTGGATGGGCTCGGGGCAGTCGGAGAACCGGTCTTTGCGATTGAAGATTATTGGGAGGCCTCGCAGAAGGATTACGAAGCACTCATCGTCGCTGACTTGTCTTCCGATGCTCCGAAGGATACTGGCGGGAGCGTGCATATCTTCAAGGACCCCTCGTATCTCCACTCCGATCAGGCGCCGGATATCTCACTCACCGAACCTGAAGCGCCGGTCGCATTGGTCACGGCGAACAAACAACTCATCGTCGCGGACGCCGGCATGGACCGCGTTCTCGTGTACACCAACCTGATGGAGATCCTCGAACTGGAGAAGGACGCGGTGCCCGAGATCGTCGAGCTAAGCGGTGCCTCGTGGCTGGGCTTGGATGAGCACGGTTCAGTCACTCCGACGATGGTTGCTGTTTACGAGAATCGGCTCTTCGTCACGACTGCGTCCAGCATGCTCTTCGTGTTCAGCCCCGCGGATGAGCTGCAAGACCACCAAGCTCCAGACGCCGTGATCGCGGGGGCGAATGGAGGAATGAACGTGCCCATCGCCATAGCGAGAATCGGCGGCAGGCTGTTTGTAGGAAACGCCAAATCACCGTTCACCTGGGATGCGGAAAAGGACGGCGGATCGAAGGCCAACACAATAGGGGTAGTGGCGTTCGACGATCTGGCCGGCTTGGCCTCGGGTCAGGCGCCGTCGCTGGTGTTGGACTCGTCCAATGCGCAGGTACCAGCCGTACGCGGCATGTTCTCATTCAGTAACGCGCTGGTCTGCGCGACCAGGGTCGCGCAAGAACTCGAGCCGATCAAGGGAACGTCCGAGGCCGAACTTGAACTTGGCGACATTCATATCTTCCGGCACGCGGACAAGATGAGCCAAGGCAGGTCCGCTGACCTGGTGCTGCCGGCATTGAAAGACTTTGCCGCGCCTCTGAGTGTCGAGGGAACTTTCTTCATCGAAGGCATGTCGTAGAGTCTGAAACAAGGATCGAGCGGGCAGCCCTACATCCACCCACATGCATCAGAAGTTTCCGCGTGCTACACTTGAGGTCAGTCCGTGGGGGACGAGCGCCTTGACGGTGCCGTAAGTAGTCGGGGATATGTGCGTGTTTTGCAGTAGTACATTCCGGGGAATTGTCTGTCTACTTGCCTGCGTTTGCGTTTCCGCTACCGCGGAAGAGAGAATCGTCGAGTCATTCGATGGTCGCGACCTTCCAAGAAACCTGCGTATGCGGCACACGCGCGCAACTCTCAGGGAGCAAAGTGGGGAGCAAGCTCTCGAAGTCCATTTCGAGCGGGTGGATTGGCCAAACGTTTACTTCAAGGCTCCGCCGAAGCTGTGGGACTGGAGCAGCTACGAGGGGCTTGCCGTTGACATTTTCAATCCGTCGGCCGAGACGGTGAACGTGGCCACGCGGATCGATAATGCCGGCGCCGATGGCACCAATAATTGTGTCGTCGGTCAAACGACGGTGCTGCCGGGGCAGACGGCCGTGTTGCGCACGCCGTTTGGCCCGAAGCGCGCCGGACCCTTCTGGGGAATGCGCGGCATCCCCATTGCCGGCCCTCTCGGCGGTTCGATGCGCATTGATCAAACCAAGGTCACGGCATTCCAAGTGTATCTGCCGCGTCCCATCGCGCCGACCACACTCATCATCGACAGATTCCGGTTGTACAGTGAAATTGAGATTGACGAAAAGCAGGTGCCGTTTCCATTCATTGACCGGTTCGGCCAGTACAAGCATGAGAAATGGCCAGGCAAGCTCTGTGATGAGGCCGAGTTTGCTGAACAGGCGCGCAGCGAGGACTGCGCGTTGGCCGCGGCGCCTTCGCTACCAGGCCGGGACGCGTACGGAGGTTGGGCCGATGGTCCTCAGCGCGAGGCAACAGGATGGTTCCGCACGGAGCAGATAGACGGCAAATGGTGGTTGGTTACTCCTGACGGCCACCTTTTTCTGTCCATTGGAATGGACTGCGTCGATACTTCATGCCCCACCTTCGTTGAGCAGCGCGGGGCTTGGTTCGATTGGCTGCCCGATTCTGACGATCCGGTGTTTGGTGGCCTGTACCAGGACGTCTCAGGCGCGCACAGCATGGCGGAGGTCGTCGGCGGGAAGGGCCGGGTGTTCGATTTTCATTCGGCGAACCTGGCGCGCAAGTACGGACCCGAATGGCAGGCCCGGTGGTGTGAGGTCACGCGGCGCCGTCTCCTCTCATGGGGATTCAACACAATCGGGAACTGGTCTCGGGAAGATGCTGTCACGCAATGCCGCATGCCCTATGTCGTCTCATCGGCGTTGAAAGGCAGCATCCGGCGTATAGAAGGGGGCGGCGGATATTGGGCGAAGATGCCTGATGTTTATGACCCCGGCTTTGCGCTAGCAGTCGAAGCGGGGATAGTCCCCGAGGCGCGCACGCATGGAGCCAACCCGCTTTGCATCGGCCTGTTCGCGGACAATGAAATGGCCTGGGAGGCCGTTCGCGAAGGTAGCTTGGCGAGTCCTGTCGATCAGCCTTGCCGCGTGGCGCAGATCGAACTGCTCAAGCAAAAGTATGGCACCATCGACGCATTAAACCTTGCGTGGGAGGTCAGTGCGGGCGATTGGGACTCATTGCGAGTCCCCCCCACGCCAAACGCGACATGCAACGCGGACCTGGAGAGCTTTGTGTACGCATTTGCCAAGCGCTACTTCACCCAGGTGCGCGATGCGGTCAAACGTGAGTCGCCGCACCTGCTATACCTTGGCTGCCGGTTCTCGCTTGCCCCTGACACCGTGGTGCGGGCGTGCAGTGATGTCGCGGATATTGTGAGTTTCAGCCTCTACTACCCGTACATCGGCCCGGAGTTTGGATTGGGCAAACAGACAGCGGACAAACCAATTCTAATCGGCGAATTTCACTTCGGGGCCATGGATCGCGGGATGTTCCACATGGGGCTTGTGGGCACCGCGAACCAGGAGGATCGCGCGAAGAATTACCAGCGCTACGTGCGGAGCGTCGTGGACCATCCCTCCTTCGTAGGTTGTCATTGGTTTCAATACGTGGACCATCCGGTGACCGGGCGCTGGTACGATGGGGAGAATTTCAATATCGGGTTCGTCAACGTCGTGGATTCGCCCTATCCGGAAATGGCGGAGGC
>JADLCA010000443.1 GCA_020847495.1 Candidatus Hydrogenedentota bacterium
CGAGCCCAAGACCTGCGTGCATACGGCAGGGGGACATGACCTCGGAACGAGACTGGCACGCTGGCAGAGGAATTTGGGCTCAGCGACGACGGGGGATCATCCAGCGGAGGCTGTCTATATGGGGGATCACTGGTCGGTTGTGCGCACGATTCCGGACGTCGCACGGACGGTTGGGCTCCGAGTAGAACTGTGGATCTGTTCCGCGGGGTATGGCCTCATTCGCCCAGACACGCAGATCAAGGCGTACCAAGCGACGTTTACGCGGGGCGAGGATGATTACATCGGCGCGGGGTTGCAGGAATGCGAACACATCCTCCAGCGGTGGTGGGACGGTGTTTGTGGCTATCGTTTCCCGAAGCGGAACGATGCCCCCCGGACGATAGCCGGAGTCGCTGCGGCGTTTCCCCACACGCCGATGCTGATCGCGTTATCCGCTGATTACCTCAAGGCCGTTGCTGAAGATCTGGCCCAAGTATTGGCCCGGCCCTACTTTCACCATCATCTTGCCATCGTCTCCTGCGGGACGGCGCGACCGCACGCCACGTGGAAGCACCACCTTTTGCCTTGTGACGCTTCTCTGGCAGGCAGTCTCGGGGGAAGCCTCACGTCCTTGAATGCGCGGATCGCGCGACATTTGGTCCAGTCGATGACGAGTACCGAACTGACGCTTCACGCCCTGAGAGATATAGCCACATCGATGAACCGAATTCACGGCCCGTCGCCATCCCGGAGTCCGCAAAGCGATGCAAGGATCGCGGCGTTCATTCGGAAGGGCGTCGCACAATCTCCGCGTACGAGCAAGACCAGGCTGCTGCGGGAGTTTCGTAGGGGCGGTCAAGCGTGTGAACAAAAGAGGTTCGGCGCAATCTATGCGTGGGTGCGACAAGAATTGTCGCCAGGTACCTAGAATGGCTAAACAGCGAAACGTACTGCGACGTCGCGCATTGCGTGTGGAGCAATGCCCGGGACATCCGCTCTACCTCTGTTGTCTCACCGGGGACGAGATCCTCCGCCTCGCCGACATTTCGCGTATCTCGCGCAATGATGCGGGTACATTGCTGGGCTACCAGCGTGCGGAAGTTAAACGGCACGTTCAGGACATTGTGGATTACCTGAACAGCGATCACGTCTTGTTCCCGAACTCGATTATTCTTGCGGTCTCCTCACGAACGCGGTTTATCTCGAGTCGCGGGCCGAACGTACGCCAGGGCGACGTCGTGGCCGGGATGCTGGAGATACCGATCCCGCGGGACAACGAGCGCAAGCCTGCGTGGATCGTTGACGGACAACAAAGGGTCCTGGCAATCTCGAAGTCCAGAAGACGTGGTATCCCGGTGCCGGTGAATGCTTTTGTGGCCGACGACGTCGAAATCCAACGTGATCAGTTCCTGCGCGTGAACAACACGCGGCCTCTACCGCGCGGGCTCATTACTGAACTGCTGCCCGCCGTGTCGACGCCGCTGCCGGCCAACTTGGAGGTAAAGAAGATCCCGTCTGCCGTGTGCGAGTTGCTGAATACGAATGAGCGGTCGCCATTTTATCAGTTGATCCGGCGCGCCTCGCTGTCTGCCGAAAGCAAGAGGACCGCGATAATCTCCGATGCGTCGATCATCAGCATTATCCAAGAAAGCATTTCGTCGCCTTCGGGAAGCTTGTTTCCGTATCGCAATCTCGCGACCGGCGAGACTGATTTCGACGGGATTTGGAAGGTCTTAGTCGCCTATTGGACGGCGGTGAAGGCAACGTTCCCTGACGCCTGGGGCAAGCCGCCCAGCAAGAGCAGGTTGATGCATGGCGCAGGCCTGCGGGCTATGGGGCGACTGATGGACCGCGTGATGTCGGCCGTCGATCCGCATTCCCCTCACGTGCTTGCGCATGTCAGGCATGAACTCCAACTCGTAGCGCCCGTATGCCACTGGACGAGTGGCCGGTGGTCTGAATTGGGCGACCTGCAGTGGAATGAAATTCAGAACGTGCCCCGCCACATCCGCATGCTGTCGAGTTTCCTCATCCGGGCGTACCTGCAGAACCGAGGCGCGATGCGATGAGATTCTTCTTCCCTGACAGCCAGGACTTCGTCGACGAGACATTCGACTTTGGCTCCGAGACTAGGTCCGAAGCGAGAGTGCGGCAACGCGATGACAAGTACCCGCATGAAATCTTTGCCGTGGCACCCTACGACGGCATGCTCGTCTCAAAAGCCGTTGTCGACGGCATAGGCGGGGGTTCCGGCAAGTACAGCGCCGCACAGCGACAACGATTCCTTCGAGTTGGCGTGCGGGAGTACTTCCGCCTAGTGCATCGGCCGCTCGCCACAATGGGTGACTGCGGTGCTTTTACGTATGTCCGGGAAACCAGGCCACCGTATTCGGCGGCGGAAGTCGCGGACTTCTATGAGGACTGCGGATTTGACTATGGCTTGTCCGTGGATCACGTCATCCTGAGCTATCGCGCCGATCTTGACGGCCAATTTCCGGGCGTCGACACGGTACCCGAAGCTTGGCGCTCGCGGCAGGACCTTACCTTGGAACTTGCGGCCGAGTTCCTCAACTACAGTCAGCGCAAGCGGTACCGGTTTACCCCGGTCGGAGTGGCTCAGGGGTGGAGTCCGGCCTCGTACGCGCACGCCGTGGATGTCCTTCAGCGGCTGGGGTACCGCTACATCGCGTTTGGCGGCTTCGTTCCGCTCAAGACAGTTGATATCCTGGCGTGCCTCAAAGCGGCCAGCGGTGTCCGGAAGGCACAGACCGAATTCCATTTGCTCGGTATTACGCGGTGTGAACATGTTGCGGCGTTCAGCGCGTTTGGCGTCGTCAGTTTCGATAGCACGTCTCCGCTACGAAAAGCGTTCAAGGACGACAAGAACAACTACTATGCACGGGAACGCATGTATACAGCGCTTCGAGTACCGCAAAGCGATGCAAATCCCGAACTCTTGCGCCGGATCACGGCGGGAGAGGTCAAACAGGACATCGCCCGCCGACTGGAGCAACGCTGCTTGCAGACCTTGACTGCTTTTGATCGCGGGGAGGCTACGCTCGACGTTTGTCTGGAGTGCCTCAGGGAATACGAACGAGTCTTTGACGGAGAGACAGATCGGACCGCTGTCTACCGTAGCGTCCTGGAGGACCGTCCGTGGCAGAAGTGCCGGTGTGAGATCTGCCAAAGGATTGGAATTCACGTGATTATCTTTCGTGGTGCCGAGAGGAACCGCCGGCGGGGATTTCACAATCTCTACGTATTCAATCAGGACCTGCGACGGCATTTAGGGGAGATGGAATGTGCGTTTGTACGCCATGCTGAAGGAGATGAACGACAATGAAAGGACCTGGAGAACTGCGACTGCCCTCAATCGAGATAAAGCAGGGGCCAAGTCGAGTGTTCTATAGCTTTGCCGTGGATGGAAAGTTGCTGCCCAAATTTGCGACGGTATCACGCATTCACCGGAACGGCAAAGACCTGCTCGCGGGGTATCAGCGACCGGAAGTTCTGTCGCACATTGCGGAGATCCGCAGCTATCTCGAGTCGAGCGATCCGCTCCTTCCTAATGCAATCGTGATCGCTTTTGATCATCGCGTGAAGTTCGAACCCGCCAGCGGCGCTTCGACTGGCTACAGCCAGTGGGGAACACTGATCGTTCCGCTGAACGCGGATGGCCAGGAGACCAACAAA
>JADLCA010000444.1 GCA_020847495.1 Candidatus Hydrogenedentota bacterium
CCCGCTGCCGTAATCCGTGATGGTGCCCAGCGACTCGGGCAGCGTCTCCGGCGCTTGCCAGGTGCGGCCCTTGTCGGAAGAACGCACGAGTTGATTCCCCGCGGCCACCAGCACGTCGCCATTGGGCGCGATGCACGAGCTGGGCATCTCCGCGCTAGTGAGTCCGATCGTGAACGCGTGCGACGGGATCGTGATCGGTGTTTCCCACGGCATGGCTGGCGAGGGCGCTCCGGTGATTCGCGCGTTGCGGAACGCATACCACCCATAGCCTGCGAACCCCGCCGCGCCTTGCGCGTACGCGTCGTCGCGAACCGTGAGCGCGTCGCGGCCGTCCACCCACACGCGAATCTCGGGACCACGGGCCTGCACGCGCACCTGGTACCAGCGGTCGGTTTCGCTCGGGAGACCGGGGATCCAGTCCGCCGCGAGGTTACACAGGTAACCGTCTCCCTCGACCTTCGCGATGGCCGCCCAGAAGTGTTTCGCGCGCAACTGCTGTCCGCCCCAAGGGAAGTAGACGTAATAGAAATGATTCGCATCCTGGGCTCGTAGAATCATGCCGGCGGCACCGGTGCCCGTCTCGCGATAGTTCCCATTGAACTCGAACTCCGCCGTGAAATCCCCGAACGCGTTCTCCGTCCGGAACGCGCGGCTGTGCAGATTGCGTACATCGGGCGGGTGGATGGCGCCGTCTTCATTCTCCCCCCATCCCTCGTGCGAGAACAGCCAGCCGTCGGGTGTCTTCATGGATAGGTCCACAGTCGCCTCGGGACTTCCCGCTGGCGTGTCGGCGTGGGTGCGGGTCCAGTTGGCCGCGTACGACACGTTTTCCGGATCGTCGTTGATCGTGAGAAAGACCAGACCCTCGATCCGCTGCGCCTTCAACAGTTCGAGCGCCGCGGCGCATTGGCGTTCAAGGATGCTTCGGGACATGCGCTGGCCGGTTCCGTAGTCGTAGAGATAGAGGCCCAACACGATCGGCTTGGACGGAAATGCCTGTTGGACGTGCTCGACGTATTGCTCGATGTTGGCGGTGTCGCTCGCATGCCACACCCACAGGTTCACGACGTCCAGTTCCTGGATGTACGCGGCGAGTTCAGGCTTGTCGAGGTTCATCGAATAGACGACGCCCCAGATCTTCATCTCCGGACAGGCTTGGTTCAATTGTTCGCGCAGCGCGCGGATGTGTTCGGGTTTGAAGCCGCGGTCGACCATCATCGTGCTCATGTCATCGAGAAGGACACCCTCCACCTGGGGATACTTCTTCACGACCTCCGCCAAGCGCGCAACGGTCTGGTCGAAAGCGAAAGGCGGGCCGCCTTTCTCATCATCGACGGCGATTTCCCACACCAGGCGCGGGGCGCTGGCCGCTTCGGCCGTCCACGCATCAGCCTGCTCGGACGTGCGGGGCAGTCCATTGCCCGCCATGATGATGTTGGGCGTGCCGAGGAGTGCGGCGCGCTCCGCAGGGCTCGCCGCCGCGAAGGTGTCCACGGTATGCGGACCGGGTTGGGCCATTTCGGGATTACCCCATACCCAGAGGCGATCACGCAACAATTCCCCAGAAAGGTACGGAGGGCCTTGCGCAATTGCCGCCAGCGTGCATCCCATCAATGCCAGACAAACACGTGTTACGTAGCGGCCACGGCAGGTCTTCATGACGCACCCCTCCCCTGGGACTGTCTCTCGCCCGTTGAACGTGACATGAAGCGCCATCATACCGCGTACACAACGAAAACCGGAAGCCGGGGGGAGAGAGGTCGGCTTCCGGTTTTCGCGGGTGGGTTACCGCGCTGGGGGTGAGGCGGTCAAGACCTTGGCGCCGTGCGTTTCGTCCAGGACGAGGATGGCGAACTCGGCGACATCGTCAGGATTGAGCGTGCTGGTTGATGCGTAGTCAAAGCGGCCGCGCAAGTCGGTGTAACCGTCCCGGAAGAAGACGGTCTCGCCGCTCTGCATGCGGGCAAAGACTTTGACGTAGACCTTCGACAGCGGGCGCATGCTCACCGCATCGGCAACATGCACCTGTCCGTAGGCCTCCGTGAGTTGCGCCACGAGGCCGCTCGCGTAGCGGATCGCGGAGCGGCTGATGCCGCCCGCTTCCGCCTCAATGGCGACGTGGCTGCTCGCGAACTCCACGGGCAGCGGCACGGTTATCTGGCTGGCGTTTGCATCGAGCGTGACCCGCTGGGTTGCGGCAGGCTTCACGCTCTCGAACACGCCGGATTCCGCCGGGGCGAACGGACTGCGCGTGAAGAGCATCTCCAAATCGATGGGATAGAAGCTCAACGTGCACTCTTTCAAGTTGCTGTAATTCACGACAATGGCATCCTCCTTCACCTCAAGGTCAATGCGAGGCGCTTCCGCCGCGAGCCGATCCTGCATGGGATACGCGCTTGCGTCCGGTTGGGCGGCTGCTCCCGCGATCTCTTCGGCCTGCGTCCGCACGGTCTGGAAGAGCTTCGCCCAACGCTCCACCGGATAGTCCGAGTACCGCTCCGCGATCGGGCGCGCCGTATCGACGTCTTCCCGGTAGAAGGCGAAGTAGGCCTTGAAGTAGTCGTGCGGAAGCGTGGACACGATCGTGTCCGCGGTCACCCGCTCGAAGAATTTCAGGGCGTCCGCCACGCGGTCCTGCAGCAGGAGATAATAGGTGACGGCCATAAGGTCATCCTGATCGAGCGCACCGCGGTGCGCCAGGATGTTCATGAGTGAGGCATACTGCACCGCCAACTGCTCGTTGGTGATGGACCACTTGCGATTCAGGTCGTGCGCGCGCGGGTTGATGAGCGGCGCATACTCGACGTGCTGGTACGCCCTCCGCTCGACCGGGTCGATGGCGAGCAGGGGACTGTCCAGGGCAGGGCCGCTGCGCGCAACGAAATCGTCGCGATACTGTAGGTAGGTCCGCATAGCATCGGTATCGTTATGGTGGACGGCGAATGACCAGAGGACCGGGTTGATCGTGTGCCGTTCCTTCAACAGCGCCAGCACCTGATCGTAGAATGCGCGATCACGCATGCGCCACGCGATCTGCGAGAGGTCGAGCCGGTTGAGGTTGTTGGCGCGCAGGAACTCCAGCACGCCCTCCGCAGGCGCCTGCTGAGATACGTACTGCCAGGAGGTGGTGTCTACGCCGCTGGGCGCGGCCAGCACGTTCATGCGCTGTGGGTCCACGGACGCGAGCAAGGCGCCTTCCTCACTGACCTGCACGGGATAGTGCGCGAAGTCGCCGGGCTTCGGGAAGTAGAAGTCGTATTCGAGCGCGACCGTGCTGTAAGGCTCCAGGCGCATGCGCTCGCTCTTGGTGTAGCGACCGCCTGCCACGGGGATCGCGCCTTCAGGCACTTGCCGCAGGACTTCGATTTGGTGCGGCGTGGAGGTTGGATTGGTGACGGTCACCTGGCACCCGTACACGACCCCGCTCAGGAATTCATCACGGATGAACTTGTCATACTGCTGATTGCCCTCGAAGCGGTAGCGGTCGTCCACGCGGAAGTAGTTCTGGCTCACAAGAATCTGCGTGCTGGCGTCGCCCTGCGTGGTACTTTCCACTTCCTTGTAGAAGGCGACGAGCGGACCGCCTGCCTTCAAGGCAAACTGAACATCGTTCGTCTCCGATGTGTGCTCGGGTTGCTCAAAGGGCAGGTCGAGGACCGACAGCGCGAACATCATCTCCGTGAAGTTGCTCGTCGCCTCGGCGAGGTGAACGGAACGGAACGGCGTTTGCCCATCATTGTCGGCGTAGTCGAGCCAGAACGCATTGACGGGAATCTGCCCCGGCCCGGCCTGGTCCAAAGGCAGCTTGTAGTAGTCGTTCTCGACCCATTCCTTGGTCTTTCCCACGGCCTGGTAGAGGCGGCGATATTTCTCGCGGCCAAGCGCGTCGAAATCGGAGTCGTATGCGACGTTGAGACGCGTCCGCTGCTCTACTTGCATCACAAGGTCATGAACTTCTGCGCCTGTTGCCGCTGGACGATCCGCTACGGCGCGTTGCGCAAAGAGGTCTTCGCTCAATTTCTCTTTCGTTTCCAGCTCTGGCGTCTCAGCCGGTGCGTTTGCCGAGTCGGATGGGCTGAATCCACCGTTCCCGGCAACGCCACCACCGCCGAAACCGCCGCTACGGCCCTCATCAATGCCATTGACATCCGCGAAGTAGTTTCCGCGGACCCGGATCTCGCCGCCGACTTGCACGTTCTGCAAATTGCTCCGTGATTGGGTCAATGCACTTCCGTAGAGGGCGGTCGTGAATAGGAAGTTGAAGCGTTCCGGATCGGGCGGTACCAGTTCGAACGCATCCCTGAGACTCGCGCGTGTGCGCGGCAGTTCATCGGCTACACGTTTCGCGAGCAGGATGCGTTCGACCACATTCAGTTGGTCGTACCGCCATGGCTCCAGGTAAGCGCTCAAGTCTTCTTCCAGCAGCCATCTATCCATGAAGGTCTTGTTTGGCTTGGCAAGAAGGAAGGGGCGCACGACGCTTTGGAAGAACTCCGGGTCCTTGCGATACAGGAAGAAGTTAAGTTCGTGCGAGGCGTATTTGGAGAACTTGCTGCGTTTTTCCTCCGGCGTCAGGCCGGGCCAACGCGTGACGAACTCAAACTCTCTCAAACTTGGATGACCATTCAACGTCGCATAGAGGGCATACACGAGCGGGAGGCTGTCGTAGGTCTGCACATACGCCTCGCCCGTCCTGCTGACCGTGAGCGCCTCGCCTGTGTCGAGTACGCGAATGCGCTTTTGCTCGACGAAGTGCTCCTGCGGATTCAGCGTGTGCGCCATGCGAAGGTCACGCACGGGGATTTCTTGTTCCGGCAGCGCCACATCCTTCGAGACCGTCGTGAGCGGATCGGTCGCGACGATCTGCAGGTACTGGCGGCCATGAAGATCGCCGCGCGCGAGCGTGATCACGCCTTGCGCGTCGGGCTTGAGGTTATAGAACACCGCCGCTTCACCGCCCAGGAAGTCGTAGGAGGCGGAGTGGTGGTCCTTGCCAAACCTCATCGCATCCATCGAAAGCGGGATTTGTTCCTCCGCGGCTTCCGCTTCACGAAGAGCCTGGGGCGGGGGAGGCGGCGCCGGAGGCGCCGGTGGTTCTTGCTCCGCCTCAGTCTCCTGGATGGCCCAAGGGTTCAACAGCAAGCTGGGCCGTTCGAGCATATTGCCGGGATACTTCGCGGCGAAGCGCCTCTCTAGAATGTAGCGATACTCATCCCCGATATCGCGCCCGGAGTGATACACGGCATAGCCACCCAGCACGCTTTTGGCGCCGGGATTCGGCGTGAGCGTCGCGTCTACCAGATTGGCGAGCCTTTGATCGGGCAGGAAACGTGTGGCGGCCACGTGTACGCGCGTATAGTCATTCGCGCCTTGCAGGGCGATGGTCACGTTCGCATCGTCCCACTTGACGTCCGTGATCTGAATAGGCGCGGGTTGCTCCGTATCGAGCGCGCGCGAAGCGGACGCCACGAAGAAGGGACCGTGCGCGCCTTCCGTCAACCGGACTGAAATACGTTGGTCATCCGTCTTCAGATGCAGAAGGTAATCCCCGGCGGGCAGGCCCGGTGCGCGCATATAGCCTCCGGAGATCTGCAGGGCACTGGTCCAGGACCGAACGTACTGCCCACCGCGCAATTCGGTCAGGGTTGTGGCGTGGGGTGCTTCTCCCGCGATTGGCACGAGGAGACCTTCCTGAGTATTGCCATGCAAGGCTGTGGGATAGCGGTAACCGGGCCTTGCCATATCCCACGAGTTCTTCCCGAGCGCCAAGGCATCTGCCGTGATGCGCAGGATGTCCTGCAAGGGACCCAGCACGATGCGGCCATCTGTACCGGTCTTCAGCAATTCCGTTGCGGGGTCCGTGAAGTCCGCATGAGCCAGTTCAAGATGCACCAAGCGATCGGGCAGCGGCAGGCCCGTTTTGTCGCGTAGCTCGAGTGCGTAGTCTTCGCCGTAGCGCGTGAGCATGATCGCGGCGATCTGTTGGGTCGCATGGATGCCGTTCACTGGAAACGCCTGTTCGGCCCTTACGTTCAGAGGCTCCTGGTTGGTCAGGCGATCAATAGAACCGCTCAGCGCGAACGTGAGGGTCGCGAGGTTTTCAGGCACGCGAAACTCGTAGATGGAAAGTTCGTCGTTGTGCAAGGCGAAGTCTGGAACTTCCTGCACGCTGTCAATGCCGTCGTGCGTGGTCGAATGAACGGTCAGGACGGGATTCTTGATGAGACTCAAGGGCATCGGCGCCCCATTCAAATAGAGCGATGGCCGGACAGCCACCTTGGCCATCTCGCCGGGCTGGAGAGACTCGGTGTCCACGTGAAACGCCCCGGCCAGGCTGTATCCCTCCGCCTCATGCTGGAACGTGTCGAGGCTGGCGAAGTCTCCCTGGCACAGGACGAGTGGCTTCTCGCCGGGCTCCGTGGAGAAGGGCAGGACGATCTCGCCCTTTTCGTTGGGCGTGTAGGTCTTGCCGGAGAACCACACCGTGGCGTCAGGAACCTGCTGCCCCTTCTCATCGAGCACGGCGATCCGCTGTCCGGCTGCGCCCGTGCGGCTCACGAATTGCAGGCGGCCCTTTTCGATGACCGCGCGGCTGCTTTTGCCATTGCCGACAAATTCGATGACCCAAACACCGCGCCCTTTCAATTGCGGAAACGCGAAGGAGCGCTTCGTGCGCAGTATGGGGGCGTCCGTGTACGTGTAGACCTCCTCTTGGTTGGGCACGAGCCCATCGAGATCGATATCCGTGTTGACTCGCCGGTTGAAGCGCTGGAAGTAGTTGAGTTCGTCGATCTCGAACACCTTGACGAGGAGCCGATCGACGTTCTTGACCCACAGCGCGAGGCTGACCTCCTCATCGGGCGCGAAGCGCGGCTTGTTCTCGGGCACGAACTCCACATCGACACGGCTCTTCAGCGCCTCTACGGTTGCCGGGTCCAGCCAGGAATACCATTGCTCCATGTCGCCTGCGCTGTGGAGCAGCTTGGTCTCCGCGAAGAGACGGCGGAGGTAGTCCTCGCGCACATAGGGCGAAAACGCCTCGTAGCCCGTGTCCGTTTCAAAGAAGTGAGCAAGGTACTGCCGGACAAGCTCTTCATCCGACTCAACCGCTCCGAAGGAGGTTAGAGCTGAAAAGTCCTGAGAGGGATAGCCCACCCTGGCGCGGCCATCGGAGTCGCGCAGGTACTGCGGATTGACATAGTCCAACTGCCGCGGGATTTTTAGGTACTCGAGGAGGCGTTGCTTGTCGTAAACGCCTTGCGAGCGGTCGTGTTCGAGGCGGTGGTCTAGCACGTGTGAGCGCAGGGCATTCTGCGAGGGAGACAGGCGGCTGACAAACGCCTGAAGTTCGGCGAGGTAGACCTCGGTGAGTTTCGGGTCCAGACGCCAGTTCGGTTGGTCTGCACTGGGTTGAAAACGGTGCATATAGGCCGTGATAAAGGCATCCTGATTCAACAGGTCCGGCTTGAGTGTCAGCAATTCGTCGAGTTGCTCGCGCACGAGTAGCGCGTGGATAGGTAGCGATCCAAAGCCGCCGCTGTGTGGGGCGTCGAGGTCCTTGGCGATGAGGGCCGGGAGGTTTGGGTAATCCGGCATGTCCAGCGACTGCAGGAGGGCCCGAAGCCGCGTTTCACCAAGGTCTACGGCGAGCAGCCAGTCGTATGCGCGCCGCGAGAACCCCTGCACCGTGTCCGCATACTGAGGATTCTCAAGCGTCCGCTTGAGCAAGGTGTTCCGGCTGATGACATTCGGGTCAAGCTGCGTGGGCAGGTCGGGGACTTCGCCCGGTATCTGGCGTTGCTGGTTGAAGTCGAGCCCAAGGGTCTCTTTTAGATACGCGATGGTCTTCTCGGGTTCCGTGGAATAGCGGAGCAGGGCCTGCCGGTTGCGGATTTCCTGGGCGCGCTCCGTGATACCATACCGCTCGATCCACAATTGCAGCAGGGCATCGACTTCGGCGTACTGCCCAAGGTGCTGCTGGTGAAGGCAGTGGAAGTAATAGTAATCCTCCGTTCCAGGCACGAGTTCCTTGAGCACCTCCGCCCGGTCGTCGGCGAGGGCAAAGCGTTCCAGGAAGCCGGCATCCACCGCATCGGCCACGGAGCCCACAGTCAGACACCACAACAATGCCAACCGGATGCACGTCTTCATAGCCGGGTTCTCCCTGTTTTGCCGGTGATGCACTATCTATGCCCGATAGCCTCGCGCAGTTCCTTCGTAATGTAAACGATCTCAGGCAGGAAATGTCCATGCGGACATATTGGACCCCAAAGGAGCTGGTAAGTTCGAGCGCGGCAAGGAACAAAATCAAGGAATTCGTCCACCGATTGGCCGATGTGGCTGATCCGTTACAAGTCGAAGACTATGTCCGCAGCTGGCGAAGCATGTATACGAGACCGGGGTGCGCATTCTTAAGGTCTGAAGGACCGGCACCATACTAGCCCAGGGCAAAGCGAAGCGGCGCCCTGGGCGCACGGCATAGCCAATATCTTGAGCGCTGAAGGTGCGACACGAGACCCAAGATTCGCGGTTGCAGGCCGCGTCTACCATGACACCTCTTCCGCGACTTTTCACGGCAGCGCGACGTCCGAGACGCCCCCCTCGTGACCTGAATGACCAGTATCCTTGCAGTCCAGGGCTGACCGAAACGCAGTGATAGTCGACCCTAGAGCCGCCACACATCATTAATACCCATGAGAGGTAAAATAGGCAATACACTGCTCCACAGATTGCACAGATTAACTTTGAAGACAGGATTCGGGAGCGAAATTGCGACAAACATACAAGATTCCGAGCGTGAGGAGCATAGGTGCTGAATAGAAGGACCCTGAATGGGACACAGCCGAGGGCGACTGTGCCACGCGTATATCTCATATTAGCCGCTCGTCCGCGATTCCTTGCGCCTTTGGGCGAACTGAGGGCTTAAAGAAAGGACGAGCAACTCAATGTCGGGCAAACGCGTGTGGCATAGGCGCCCTCGCCTGTGCCCTTTGTCATTCTTCGGCGGCCTTCCCCAGCTTCTCCAATGTCAACGCGGCCTGTTTCCAGTAGCTGGGGTCGCGGAATTCGTAGCGAGTGGGGGAGTAGTCGCCAACGAGGTCAACGTTTGCGCCTTGTGCAGGAATCTGCGCTTCCATGCCGAGGCACCAATAGACGGCGTTGACGATCATTCTGCGCGTGCCTGGATTCACCAAATCGGTGGATGCGCCCATGGTAGTCGTGAACACCTTCCCTTGCGTCCCCCCGG
>JADLCA010000445.1 GCA_020847495.1 Candidatus Hydrogenedentota bacterium
CAGTTCCCGGATGCTCAACTTTAACCGGGCGTAGACCGTGCTTTCCCCCGCGAGCAGACGCCCCTCCAGAAACCGGGTAAACGCCTGGATATCGCTCTGCGCCAACTCTACCGCCTCGTTGACGCTGTGAAGCGCATAGCCCACCGAGAATCCGCTGTCCCAGAGGAACGGGATGATATAGCTGTTGAGCGTGCGCAGGTGCTCGTCGAGCGGGCCTTCGTAGAGCAGGCAAACGTCGAGGTCGGAATATGGGCTCATTTCAGCCCGGCCATACCCGCCCAACGCGCACAACGCGACACGCGAAAGAATGGAGCGGCGTGTCGGGATCGAACTCAGCGCGAAGTGAAAAACCCCCTGCACGATCTCATCGGCCAGATCCGAGAGCAGGTGCACGATATCGCTGCCCGACGCACCGTCGTCGTGCCGTTTACGAATGCTTGCGCGCCGCTCCAGCGCATACGCGCGCGTTGCGCGCAAGCACATGTCGCGCGGGAGAGGCTCATCCTGCGGCACTCCCGCGCGCGCGACTTCAACGATGCTCCCAAACGTTGTGTTCACGAAGTGCCCCCCGCTGTCTCCGTTATGCCGAGGGAGGGACGAAGATACGGGGGACCCACCAACGCCAGACCCGATTCCTCCGTCCAACCTCTTTCGCCGTTCGCCGTGGTGACACGCGCCCAGCCGTTTTCCCGCCGGTCAATGCTCACCCGGTCTCCTTCAAACAGCTCGAAACGAGCCTTTTCTTCCTGTCCTTTCGCATAGCGCACAGGAAGACTCTCTGCAGTGGCAACCGCGAGCAACTGCGGATGTTCCTTCGTCCACGAAGAGACACCGAAGAACACCGCGAAGAGGAACGCCACCCCCGCGGCGCGCCGCAGGTAGGGCAGTGGCCGCCACAGGCGCAGGGCCAGCATCCCCCAGAACAAGAGCCAACTGGCGATAGCCATCCGGAACGAGAACGCCGGCGTCAAATGGACGTGCCAGAACAGGAGGCCTTGTTCCCATGCAGGAGGGAGTGGGGCAGCCAAGGCCTGCCTGGTCCGCTGCAGGCAGATGTCCAGATTGTGCCGGGCAGCAGTGAAACCGGGGCGCAGATGAAGCGCCCTCTCGTAATTCGCAATGGCCGGACCCAGCGCATCCAAGCGGTAGTAAGTGTTACCGAGATTGTAGAACACGTCGGCGTGGACCACGCCATCTGACACAAGTTGCTCGTACAGATTCACGGCAACTTCGTAGTTGCCCGCGTCGTAGGCATCCGTCGCGCGGTCAAACGTGCCGTTGAAAAGGGTTGCGCCGTAGATGAGCACCGATGCGGTGACAAGCACCGTCATGAGATGTCCCCTTTCGCGCGAAGCGCATCCAGGCGCTCCATGCTCGCCAACGCGCCGTGCACGAGCGCGTGCAGCTCATCGGCGCTCAGCGTGCCCGTGCCATAACGGGCGCGTTCACACATTCGCAGGATCTTTGTGAAACCGCCGGCAAGCTCGGGATCGACCGACCGCTCCCGGAGCAGGCGCTCCGTGTCCGCCGATGTCAGGCCGGCCTCCGGCACGTTGTAACTGTCTCCCACGAATCCCGTGATGGCTTTGTAAAGCACATCGATCGGGTCCGCGCTCGCGCCAATCGCGGCCAGCCTATTCTGTGCGCGTGAAAGCGCGTGGTACGCACGCGCGTAGCGTCCATCATTCGCGAAGCGCCTCTTGCGCTGGACAAACGCCGCCAGAACGCCATAGCCCAAGGCGGGAAGGAGAAACACCGCCGAAACAAATGCCACGCGCGAACCGCGCCGCGTGATAGGTCCCGGATCGGTCACAATCGGCGAAATGTCTTGTTGCGCTATCGTCTCGGACTTCGTGTTGCGCGAATTCTCGTCCACCAGGATTTGCCGGTCCGCCTCGGCGGAGGGGAGTACTTTCCACGGCAGAGGTTCGCTCTTCGCCGTGACGTATTCCTCCAGCTCCGGATCGAAATAGCAGAAATCGACCGATGGAAGCACTTGTGATCCTGCTCGAATCGGGGTGACCTGATACTCAAACTCGAGTTCAACGTGAGACCGTTCCGCCCGATTCACCGGCGCCGCCGTTCTTAGCGGGTCTCCTATATAGGCCCAGTCCACCTCAGGAAACTTGGGTGCGGGGATCGCGTCGGGGTTGCCGCGGCCCGAAATGGATACGGCCATGTGAGTCGGCACGCCCTGCAGCGCGTCATCGCGGTCCCGCGTAATGCTCACCTCGAATTTCCCCACCGCTCCGCTGAAATGCTGCGGCGGCTCCGGTAGCGGAGCGACCGCGATTCGCACGGGATCCGTTGCCAGCTCGACCGGCACGGCCTCCATGGCGTACGGAGCCACCAACAAACCTTGCCATCTCCACGGGCCCAGCTCCAGCACTCCCGTCTGTGTCGGATACAGCGTTTGACGCCACCGTATCGCCTGATACCGGAGATCGTTGCGAACTATATCTTCCTTGTCGGGCTCACCTGGTTCTCGCGGCACCGCGTAGAAACCCGTGGAGGAAGGGAAGACCGACTCATACTGTCTCACGGTCGATCCGAACAGTGCCCAAAGCGTGAATGTCACGTCAATGGCTTCGCCCTGGTAAACGTCGTTCTTGCTGGCGTCCACCGTGAGGAATAGCGCGTCGTCCACCGAAACAGAGCGGTCTGACCGCGCAGCGGAAGGTTGCGTGCGCGAGGCGCCGGCTTGTACCACCGTGACCTTCACAGGCTCGCCGTAGACTAGCTTCCCTCCGATCGAAACGCCGATGGGTGGTATCTCGATATCGCCGAGTTGACGCGCGACTGCGTTGTAACCGAGGACCTTTCGCTGGGCGATATTGAAGTCGACTAACGTCGCTACGGTGCTTCTGTATATGGGGTCCGCCGCGATCTCCAGCCCCGGTACTTTCGGGATCTTGGGATCGCCTATCCGGGTGCCCGACGCCTCTATCGTGATGCGGAAAGTCTTTCCCAGCTCCACGATCGCCCGGTCGGTAGTGACTCGTACCTGGGACTCCGCCCATGCCAGCGCGGTCAGCGCCGCGATCACGACACAACTGCGAAGAGCGCGCATCACCACCACTCTCCCTTCAACTGTGGCTCGCGCTGCTGACGCCTCTCCAGTTTGCGCTCCAGTTCGTCCCGATCTTCGAGGGATTGGAGCAACGCTTCCACGGTTTGCCGATCGGGCGCCTTTTGCGCATCCGCCGCGGATTGAGGTTCCTGTTCCTTCTGCGGATTCTGCTCTTCTTCAGGACTTGCTGGGGACTCCTGCTCTTCCGGCTGGGACTGTTTCTGCTCCTCGTCGCCGGTTTTCTGTTCGGGCTGCTGCTGGGCGCTGTTTTGTTGGTCCTCCTGTTGTTGGGGCTGCGATGCGGACTCCTCCTGCTGCTGTTCCTGCGGCTGGCCTTCCTGCTGTTCGGACTTCGATTGCGATTGCTCCTGATTCTCCTGCTGTTGCTCTTCCTGCGGCTGATTCTCGCCGCCGCCCTGCTGCTGCTCCTGCGGGGGAGGCGGTTTCTGCAACATCTTCTTCAAGAGATACCGCATGTGGTCCAGATTCTGCCGGGCATCCTCGTGATCGGGAAACTGCCTCAGAACTTCTTCATAAGCAGAGATCGAGTCCCGGTACGCGGCGAGTAACTGTTCTTGTCCCTGTTCCTGCGGTATGTTCTTGGCTGCCTGTGCCAGGCAGTTCGCGCGGTTGAACGCCGCATTCCGGCGCACCGCGCCGCTTCCCAGCGTCATCGCCTTCTCGAAGGACGCCCGCGCCTCCGCAAACGGCTGGATCGGCTCCGCCTGCGCGGCGTCCTGCGTTTGTGGACGCTCCTTCAATTCCTGCTGAAAACGCGCACACCCCAGGTTGTAGTACAACTCCGGGGATTCGGGTTCCTCAATCTGAAGCTCACGGTAAGCGTTCACCGCCTCCTCGACGTTTCCGGCCCGCAACAGGGCATTGGCCGCATTGAGGCGTTCCCGGAAGGAATCCGCGTCTGCAACAGTTCCCAGAAGGACAAACAGGATCAGCAGGGCCGCGCTACGCATACTCGCGACCCCCTTTTTCGCCGTTCACTTGCGCGTTGCCAGGCCTCTTGAGGCGCCAGTGGCGTAGCCAGGGCATCAGTACCAGCCACAGACCTTCACCGGCAAAGGCAAGAATCGCCAGTATGAGCGGCCACTGGAAACGGTTAACCAAACGCATGCGCACATCACTGCTCGTATCGCGCGCCGAAAGCACATCGAAGCGGCCGTACAACTGCTCGATATCCCACGTGTCGATCCGCGAACGTGTGTATGCGCCGTTCCCAGCGACAGCGACGCGCGAGAGGGTGTCTTCATCGAGCTTGGACAAGTGCGGCTTGTCCCCATCCATGACAACCCGGTAACGCCCCATCCAGTCAGGAAGCGTCACCTCGGCGCCGTTGGGATCGCCGACTCCAATGACGAACACGCGCGCAAAGTCCGATGCGCGTTCCGCGGTCTCGATAGCATCGCCATCCACTTGCTCTCCATCGGAGATGAGCAAGACGGCCCGGCTCGCCCTGCCGCTGCGGCCCGTTTCTGCGTCTTCTTTCTGGAAAAGTTCGATTGCCGCTTCCAACGCCGCGGCGATATTGGTCCCTTCCTTGCTTATCGTGTCCGTGTCGACGGTATCGAGCACCGACTTGAAGTACGCATGATCCATCGTCAACGGACATTGCAGGGCTGCGGCTCCCGAGAAGGCGACAAGCGCGAAGCGATCGCCCGCGGCCATATCAAGCAGGCTGCTGAGTTTCTGCTTGGCCCGGTCGAGACGCGTCGGAAGGGGATTGGCCGCGCGCATGCTTTCCGATGTGTCCAGGAGAATGACGATATCGCGGCTGGCGCGCCGGATTTCCAACCACGAACGGCCCCAGTGCGGTTGCGCGAACGTCACGGCCAGGAGCACCGCCCCCGACATGGTAAGCCAGATCAGCGGCCTACGGACGCGCGCGTCGTAGCCCGGCAACAGCCGCGGCGCGAGCTTGGTCTCGACCACTAGCTGCAGCCGCCGGTGGCGCCTGCGTTCAAGGAAACGCAGACCCAGGTAGACCAGCGCAATCGCGAGCAGCGATGCCGCCAGCCACCAGGGCAGGTGCTTCCAATCAAACGCGAAGCCAATCTCCACAGGTCACTCCTAGGGAATCGATTCGAACCAGAACCGCCGGGAAAACACCGATCCTAACAAGGCCAGCGTCCCTACGGCGGCCCAGGGCACGAAGGCCTCCTTGTACTCGTAATAGTCGCCGAGTTCCACTTTCGTGGTTTCAAGCTGGTTGATCTCGTCATACGCGCTGTGAAGTGTGTCCAAGTCGGTTGCGCGATAGAAGCGGGCGCCCGAGATCTCCGCGATCTGCTTGAGCGTGTCCTCATCGATCGGCAGCGACTGCAAGTCGGGTCTGGTTCCGAACAAAGTCTCCACCGGGACGACAACCTGGTCCGAAGAGCCTGCTCCGATGGTGTAAATTCGGATTCCATATTCCTTCGCCAGATGCGCCGCCGTGATCGGGTCCAGCTCGCCTTCGTTGTTGCGGCCGTCAGTGAGAAGGATGATTACCTTGTTCTTGGCCTCGGACTTCCGGAGTTTGCTCACCGCCAGGCCGATGGCGGACCCGATCGCGGTGCCTTGCTTGCTGCGGTCCCGCGAATCGATTTGGGCGTTCTCCAGATCGCGCTCCAGCACGGCATAGTCGAGCGTGAGCGGAGTCTGGGTCCACGCGTATTTCGCGTACAAAACCAGCCCAAGCCGATCGAGGCCATAGCGGTCTTCCGGCTTGTTCTTCCGGCTTTGGATGAAATCGCGCACGGCTTCCTTGGTTACATCGAGGCGCGTCAACAGTTCGTCCCGGGATCGAAAATCCATCGCCCGCATGCTGCCGGACACGTCGACGCACAGCATGACGTCCACGATGTCCGCCGAGTCTTTCTGCGGTGAAAGGCCCTGCATGGGACGGGCCAGCGCAATCACCAGCATTGCCAGCCCGAATGCGCGCAACAATGCCGGCACGCGGCGCAGGGCCGCCCGCTGATGCCCTCGGATGTGCCACAACGTCTCGCCGGTGGAGATATTCAGCGCACCGGGGGCACGCATCATGCATTCCGCGACGCACAGCAACAACACGCCCAACAGCAGTATCAGGGCGCTCGGATACATGAGGGCGCTGAACGTGAATGCATTGAAGAGACTCATGCCGCTCGCGCCTCCCCGGTGGCCGGCGTGGGCACGGTCTCATCCACAAAGCGCAGCACCTCGGAGAAACTGCGCTCCATATCGCCGATGCTTGGTTCGAACATCGCAAACTTCACCCGGTCGCAGTGACGCAGGAAATGCGCCAGAAGCATCTGGTGATCCTCGCTCAGCAGCCCGCTGCTGGAAGCCTCGGTAAGAAACTCAGGTGTTGTTCTTTCCGGCGCGTGCAACGTAAAGCGATCTTCGATGTAATGGCGCAGGATCGAGGATAATTCCACGTAGTACGGCTGGTAGCGGCCTGCCTGCGGCCATTTCTTCGCATCCAATTCGCGCAGCCGCGCATAAGCGATGTCCCAGGGACTGGGCGGCGGCACCAGCCGCTTCACGAACCGCTTCTTGCGCAAATACCAGAACAGCGCGAACAGGACTGCCGCGGCGGCCAGCGCGGCGATGACCCACACCTCCCAGCGCTGCACGAGACTCCGTTCGATGTCCGTCGGACCCGCGTTGGGCACGAACTTCATCGCCTCGGCTTCTTCCGCCTCCGTAAGCTCCCGGATCTGAATTGCAGGAGCCGGGATCTGGATGCTCTCGGTCTTGTTCAAGGTCACCGTGACGGGTTCTATCGGATACACGCCCGCGAAGATGGGGTCCAGCACATACGTTTGCGTGACGCGCTTACGCCCGCCGTCCAGCGGTTCGGTTGTGAATGCCGGTTCTCCATAGATGTCCAGCCCGCCAATCTTGCCCACCATCCGGGGAAGCTCGACTTCCATCCCTTCCGGCGCCTCGACCGTGATCGAGAATGTGGTTTGCCGGTGAAAGGGTATGACAGGCGGATCAACGATCACCCACGCATTCACCCCTTCGGGAAGCGTGGCGGCCGCCGCAGCCAAAAGAAACAGAAGCGCATTCATGGTGTTTGCGCCTCCGCGGGTTGAAGCCGGTCCGTATGAACTGCGACGCCCTCTTCAGTGAGAACCTGATCGATATAGGACTTCACGGCTTCCCGTTTACGCTGTGCGGCAAGCATCTGCGCCGCCTTCTCCTTCACCTTTTCGAAAGGCAGCGCCTGCGAAGCGCCGTTTGGCGTAAAGGACTTCTGCTCGCTCTCATAGAAGTGCCGGATATCATCCTCAGCTGGAGTCTCCGGCGCCTTCACCTGTGTCTGCAGCAACCTCTCGACGAGAAGCGCGTCACGATTCGCCTTGACCACCGCCTCAATGTCCGGGTCCTTTCCCAAACCGGCTCGAAACGCACGATCTACCAGCACGCGTTGCGTCATGAGGTTCTTGACGAACTCGGCCTTCTTGTCCGCAGCCGAAAGCGAGTCCCTCGCCGATTCGGGTAAACGCGCCAGTTCGCGATCCAGGTCGGCTTCTGTGAAGACGTGGTTTCTCGCCTCAGCCAAGACTACTTCGCCGGCGTTCACTGCCTCCGGGTCCGCGCCCGAACGTTGGCGCACTTCGCGCGCCAATTGGCCCGGCCGCCCCAGCGCTTCGAGGCACACCACTATCTGCTTGTCAATCTCCGGCTTCAGGTCGGAACCGGGGTTCAGCAGCTCGGACTGATACAAGTAGGCCAACGCCTCTTCGTAATGGTTGGCGTCTGAAGCCAGCTTCGCGAGCGAGTAGCAAACGCGCGAACGCTCCTGGTCTGGCAACGCCGCGCATTCCAGATACGCCTCGTACGCCCGCAACGCCTGCTCGGGAAGATTGCGCTCCTCCAATCGAATCGCATACGAACGCCACTGCTCGGCCGTCAGGCCTCCACGGCTCGCCGGGGAGGCTGTCGAGACTCCTCGCAGTGATTCCGCCGCCTTCATTCCGATCGCGCCCAGCGCGATGAGGCTCACCGCCGCCAAAACACGCGGAAACCACACCACCCGCGCATCATCGCGGGCATACGTGGCGCGAAACCGGCGCAACCGTTCTGGCGTTTCTTCACTCATAAACCACTTCTACGCGTACCTGCGCTCCCTCATCCGGAAGAAGCGGTAGATCTCTTCGACATAGGGGCGGTCAGTCCTCACGTGAATCGCGTCCACCCGGTTGCGCTGCAAAATGCGATCGCGCTCCGCGGCGCGGCGGCGCGCTTCCTTGGCATACTCTTCACGCACCGCCCGGTTGCTCGTGTCAATAAGGACCTCACGGTCCGTCTCCGCGTCGCGCACGCACAACAAACCCACATCCGGCAACTCTTCTTCCCGCGGATCGGAAACCACCACGGCGATAAGATCGTGGCGGCGGCTGGCCACGCGCATCGGCACTTCGTAGCCGCTGGCCATGAAGTCCGACACCAGGAACGTGACCGCCCTGCGCTTCGTGATGCCATTCAGGAAATGCAGTGCTTCGGGAATGTTGGTCTTCTTCCCTTTGGGCTCGAAAAACAGGATCTCGCGGATCACGCGCAACACGTGACGCCGCCCTTTGCTGGGCGGCACGTAGAGTTCCACCTCGCCCGTGAAGACAATGAGGCCCACTTTGTCGTTGTTCTTGATCGCGGAGATCGCGAGGACCGCGCAGAGTTCGGCCGCCAGTTCATTCTTGAAACGCGATACGCTGCCAAAGCGCCCCGACCCGCTCATGTCCACGAGCAGCATCACCGTCAGCTCGCGCTCTTCCGCAAGCAGCTTCACATGCGGCACGCCGGTGCGCGCGGTCACGTTCCAGTCGATAAGGCGGATCTCGTCGCCGGGAACGTATTCGCGCACCTCCTTGAATTCCATGCCCTGGCCCTTAAACACACTCTCGTATTGTCCCGTGAGTATGTCATTGACCATGTGGTTCGTGCGGATCTGGATCCGCCGAATCTCTTGCATGACTTCCTGGGGGATCATGGTGCGTTCTACACTCCCTCAGGGTACCGGTACCGTGTCCAGAATCATGCGGATGATGTCTTCGCTCGTCTTGTTCTCCGCCTCCGCTTCGTAGGTGATGATCACGCGATGCCGCAGCACATCCATGGCCACCTGCTTGACATCGTTCGGGAAGACGTTGCCTTCGCCTTGCAGGAAGGCCTGTGCGCGCGCGGCCTGCTGCAGGTAGATCGTGGCCCGTGGCGACGCGCCGTATTCGATCAGGTGCTTCACGGGCAGGCCAAACACCTCCGAATGCCGCGTTGCCTGCACGATGTCCACGATGTAGTTCTTCGCCTTGTCATCGACATAGATCTCGTTGACAACCTTGCGCGCGTGGAGGATCTCGTGCTTCGTAACCACCGTATCCACGCGCGGCTCCTGCAGCAGGTCCACGCGATCCATAATCTCCCGCTCTTCCACCTTCGTCGGGTAGTTCACACGCAGCTTCAACATGAACCGGTCCACCTGCGCTTCCGGCAGGGGATAGGTGCCTTCCTGCTCGATGGGGTTCTGCGTGGCCAGCACCATGAAAGGCTCGTCCAGTGGAAACGTTTGGTCGCCGATGGTCACCTGCCGCTCCTGCATGGCTTCGAGCAGCGCGCTCTGTACCTTGGCAGGGGCGCGGTTGATTTCGTCCGCCAGAATGATATTGCCGAATACAGGACCCTTCTTCGTCGTGAAATCGCCGCTCTTGGGATTGTAGACGAGCGTTCCGATGAGGTCCGCGGGAAGCAGGTCGGGCGTGAACTGGATCCGGCTGAAGGCGCATTGCATGGCCTTCGCGAGAGTCTTGACAGCCGTGGTCTTGGCCAAGCCCGGCACACCCTCGATCAGCACGTGCCCATTGGCGAGAATTCCAACCAGCAGCCTGTCGATCATGTATTGCTGGCCCACCACCACGCGCGCGATCTCCGCCCGAAGGCGGTTTATGAACGGCGACTGGGCCTCGACGTTTCTTCGAATCGACTCAACCGACACAGTCATCTCGTTTGACCCTCTCTACCCTTCGACGTTTGGCACACATTTCCCGTCATGGATGAACGGGCGCGGCTTGACCGGAAGCGCCGCGGGTGTGTCGCCAAACAGTGGCCTTGCACACCGATATTCCTTCACCGCGCACACCCGAGCGCAGGCTGAACTATGTCGAAATAGTACCATATGAAGACCTACGAGTCCCCTGTGGGCTGCTCCTGGGCGAGACGCCGCTCAAGGTCCCGAAAATCGCCCTCGACCTGGTCGTCATTCGGCTTCAGACCCCGGTACCCGACATCGTCCGCGCGGCGTTTCAGTGTCTGCGCCAATGGCGCCTCAGGATTGATGCGGCGCGCCGCAGCAGCCAGTTCCCGGTAGACCCCATAAAGGTCGCCGTTCACCCGATACTGCTTTGCCGCGTGCATATGAGCATGGATCTTTGGCAGGTCCAGGATTTCCTTCGGAACATCCTTCAGGACGGGACGCTGGCGTTTGCGGTAGATGAGTACCACCGCAAACGCCAGCAGGAGAAAAGACAAGGCCCCGAGGACACCGAAGAGCCAGGCAGGGGTTGTGTGGGGTTGCACCAGGAGAGGGAAAGGGTCTGCTCTGAGCTTGGGGGG
>JADLCA010000446.1 GCA_020847495.1 Candidatus Hydrogenedentota bacterium
ATCGCTGTACATCAGGTGAAGCTGGAAAGTCTGCCCGTCTATACCGGGCTGGCTCGTGCGCACGCTCACGCCATCCGGCGCGTGCGTGAAAAAGGACCACAGACGGCCAGTCTCCCGGTCCAGGAGCAGAGCGGAATCCCCGCACCCCGTCGTGCCAAATTCGGCAATCACCTGCGGCGGTGTCCACGTTTCGCCCGAATCCATGCTGCGCCGCATGACCAAATCGATGTCATTCGGCAAATCCTGGCCTTCGTTCGCCCGCGCGTCGCACACCGCAACCACGACCCCGCGCTTGGTGACGGCTAGCGCGGGAATCCGGTAGATCGGCACACCATTCATGCCCGCGGGAAACAGCGTCTGGTGCTTGGGCGCGGGTGCGGGCGCGGGGTCCCAGATCGACGCCGCAATGTGTTGTTGTGGACGCTCAGCCGTCGCCCAGTAGTACATGGCCACCAAGCGCCCGTCGGTCCGCTGTACGAGCCTGGGATAGCCCAGGTCTGCCCATTCATCCACGCTCTGATAGTCGTTGCGGACGACAAACTCCTCGCCCCAACTACGGCCCTGGTCCGAACTGTACCGGCCCGCGATGGTCTTGGCATCGCGGTCGCCGTAGATACAACAGACCCGGCCGTCCGCCAGTTCCACCAGCGCCGGAGGGTTGGAATGGGTCTTCATCTCCTTGACCCTGCTCCGGTACGTCCACGTCTTGCATTCGTCGGTCGACACATACGTGTCGATCAGTCCGACGTGAAACGACGTATTGAAGATTTTCCGGCACGCAAGCAGGTAATCGCCATTCGACAGGCGCACCGTCTGCGGCATGATGGACCGGAACTCCTGCGCCGCGGGCGTGATCCAGGACACAAACTCGAAGTTCAGGCCGCCATCATCGGTCTTGATGCACGCCAGCCTGCTCGTACGCTCCGTGACGCTCAGGTTCACCGAAATGAACAGGAAACAACTCGCGGGGCCCGTCACCACATAGTCGGTGCGCGGCGTGAGGACCTTGTCCGCCAATTCGAAGTGCCCGTTCAGATCTCCAAACGTGTGCGGCCCAATCCAATGCGCGCCGCGATCGTAGGAGTAATAGAAGCCGCCCTCGGGGTCGTCATTGCCATGATAGCCCGTGGCAAACACGCGGATCGCGAACCCCGGGTTCGAGAAGTCCATCGGAGCCGAGAGGTGCGTCTTGCCCTTGGGCAGCCATTTGATGTTTTCATCATCCAGGAAGTTGTCCGGGTCGAAAGGCGCCCACGTGCCCCCCCCATCCAGGCTCCGCGCGAACTTGCTATGCTGGATGCCCGAGATATTGTGGCCGCCGCTGTTCACGAAATCGCCTTCCGTGAATCCCACCAGTATCTCATCGCCCCAGCGCCAGACCCCATTGTTCGCGGGCCAGCCACAAAACCTCGCCGGGTCGCCCGCCACGATGACGTGCTCCGCATGCGTGACGGACTGAGCCGCCGCGACAGTCGGTGCGAGTGACAAGACAAGAATCGTCAGTAATCTCGTGTTCACGTGATGCCCCTTTGTGCGTTATGCTACGTGCGGGCTTATTCTGAGGGATTAAGCGCCCGAACGACAAATCGTTTACCGAACGAAACGTGCGACAGAATCCGGTAACTGCAAAGGCGCGTCAGTTCCGGCTCCACAGTGATCGCCGGCCCGGGGCAAGGTCCATTCTCCGCCCGCCGAGCTTCTACTCCGCAAGTAACTCTCGAATCGCCTCCGTCAGGACCCCTTCCACCTCCGGGGCAACGTTACTCGACCGCGGGCTTGTCTCATAGCCTCCTTGCTCATAGGAAACCGTGGTGCCGATATATCCCGGCGCATAGTCGCCATATGCCGCCATCGTGACAAAGAGATCCGGACGCGCGGCCTTGGCGGCCAGCTGATACTCGATGAACAACTCGGCGGGCAGATGGAGAACGCGTGCCCGGCCCAAGGCGAGGCACGAAACGTCAATGCAATACCCCGCCTCACACCGCTGCAGCCAGCCCAGTTTCCGGGCGGCGTCTTCAGCTTCGCCCATGGACTTCGCTTCGCGGATTTGAGCTTGGAGCTGTGTCGCTTCCAAGTGCATTGCCACAGGCAGCGCAACCGGAAGCACGGACCAGCGGACGTCTTCCTTCGTGATGGGCATGCGCTCTGTCGCCTCCCATGCCCGCCGCATGCCATCTGCCAGCCGCTCCGCCAACGCGAGGCGGTTCTCGGGAGAACCATCATTGTATTTCCCCGCGGCGACATTTCCCCCTGCGCCATCGAAATGGATGTGCAACGCCTTCGGCGCCGCCAACTGCCGGAGGAATCTCGCGATGCCGGGAAAATCCGGATTGGCGATGCCCGTGCGGTAGTAGCTCTGCGGGTGCGTCGCGTAGTAACTGAGCACGGCCACCGGCGCGTCCCCGTTCCAGAAGCTCACCAGGGAGACGTCAGGATCGATGAGGCCCTCCGGTTCGGCGCGCAACGCGGCGTCTTTGCAGGACGACCCGCGCATGGGGCCCACCTTGCCGTCGGGCCCCACGATTCGTCTGTTGGACGCCACCTCACGCACAGGAGCGCTTCCGAGCCCCAGGTGCGTGATGGGTTGGGATTGTGCCAACGCTTCGCGGACGCCCTGCCCCAGGCGTTGAAGAAGTTCCCGGGCGAAAGTCCCGTCGTAGCGCTGCGGGGTCACGCCGCATTCCTTGAGTATCTTCTCTGCGGTGAAATCGCAGCCGGGAGCGTCGTGCTGATGCAGCGTGTGAACGGCCACGTGCTGAACATCGGTCTCCGCGGCGTCGGCGAGAGTCTGCCGGAACGCGTCATAGCCTTCGCTGGCAATGCCAATCCAGTCCACCGCGCACAGGACAATCGGCTTGTCCGCTCCCGTCAATACGAGACCGCGCGCGCGGAGTCCCAACTCGCCCTTTCCCGTACACGGGTCATAGGCAAGAAACGAGCCTACCGGCGGCGTCGCGTCCGTGTCGAACGTGGCGATCCTCAGGTCCGTGGCCGGGTCCGCCCACGAGAGCACGGCGGCCCAACACGCGTACGCCAGAGCAACCGCGAGAATCAACGTCCTGCAATGTATCTTCCTGTACGTGGCTGCTTGATGTATCGAGTTCAAAGTGGATCCTCTCCTTGAGTACTGTCGTTCGTAACGCCCCCAACCGTTCAAAGTGGCACCTGTAGTTCCCTCGCATGATACCGCCAAATCCCCGGCTTTCACCAACGCCTGCGCGATCCCCTGAACACAAACCATCTGTCACTGTGCCGTCTGCCATGATTGCCACCGGTCTCTTAAAGGGGGAGCAAAAAGGCCGGCACGCGAGCGTCTGTTCAGTTGACCGCGCACCGAGCGAGATACGCGCGCACCCCACCTTGGGCGGGAGCGGGATCCTGAAGTTAAATGACTCACGCGGCCTTTCCTCCGCAATCACTCGTTTCATTGACGCGCCGTGCGGAGTCCTTGCGCTTTCACAGGTCTGCTGTTAGTATGTCGCTCGATTTGCTGTCCCCGGGGTGCAATGCTCCGGGGTTTTCGCAGGGGGCCATGGGGTGAATGGGGGTAGTTATGAGGGATCAATCCATTGTCACGCCTGAGAGTGCTGCGCAAGGTGGGCCGGCCAATGCTGCGCGGCCGGGGGGCAGCCGTTACCGCGAGCGGTTAGTCCTCGGATTCGGTCTGTTCTTCCTGTTCTTCGTGTTCTACATGGGCACCGCCGTCATCAATACGCCCACCTTTCGGAACGTGGCGGCCATTCCCGTGATGTCCATGCCGTTGGGCATGTTTCTCTCGTTGGCGGTCTTTCCTGTCTCCTGGGTCCTTATCATCATCTACTTCATCCGCTGGAGGTGAGTCATGGTCAGTTATCCACTCGTCTTTGCCTTCATCGGGTTCTTTGTACTGGTTTCAATACTGGTAACCTACTATACGCAGAAATCGACGCAGTCCGCGGCGGACTTCTACGTGGGCGGCCGCAAGATTCCCTGGATTCAGACCGGGATCGCCATGGTGGGGAGCTATCTTTCCGCGGCCAGCTTCCTGGGCGTGGCCGGCGACATTGGCGTCAAAGGTGTGGACCGCATCTGGCTCGCCATCGGGTTCTTCGGGGGCTATATGGCGGTGCTGATGCTGATTGCCGGCCCTCTGCGAAACGTCGGGAGTTACACCGTGGCGGACGCCATCTACAGGCGTTTTCCGGACAAGTCGGTGAAACTCGTCGTGATGATCACCACGGTCATTGTGTCTCTGTTTTACCTCGTGCCTCAGATGGTGGCCGCCGGCAAGCTGTTCGAACTGATCATGGGCTGGAATTTCCTGGTCGTCACTGTCGCCACCGGTATCCTGATCTGCATCTACATCGTCTTCGGCGGCATGAAGGCTACCCTCTATAACCAGGTGATCCAGGCGCTCTTCCTCTGGGTCGCGATGGTCGTCATCGTGGTTATAGGGATATTTATGTACTACGATGGAAGCATCACCCGGATCTTCGAGGTGGCGGAGGGCATCGTTCCCCCGAGCATTGCCTGCAAGTCGCCGGAGGCCGTGGCCGCAGCCGCGGGCAAGAGCTACCCGGACGCCGTTGCGGCCGTGCGCAGCACCCTTCCCGACGCGCCCAGCGCCATGACGATCGGTCTGCAGACGCCGAACATTCTGGCTCAGGTCAGCACGGTGCTTGCTCTCCTGTTCGGCACCGCTGGTTTGCCCCACATCTTGATCATGTTCTACACCGTGCCCAGCGCCAAGGCGGCCAAGAAGAGCGTCATGCTCTGCATCTTTGCCCTCGGGATATTCTACCTCTGCTCGCTCTTCCTCGGGTTTGTGTGCATGTACCTGGTGTACCCGGACCTGATGCAATGGATGGGGTCCGGCGAGACGGGTTTGGCGGTAAACATGGCCGTGCTCAAAGTCAGCCACACTATTGGGGGCCAGTGGCTGATGGCGATTGCCGCGGCCGGGTCCGTGGCCGCGGTTCTCAGCACTTCAGCGGGCCTTATGATAACCGTGGCTTCCACGGTAAGCCACGACTTCTACAAGGTTTACATCAACCGCGACGCGACGGAGAAGCAAGAGCTGGCTATTGCGAAGGTCACGACCGTGCTCATGTCGGTCATCGCCATTCTGCTCGCGGTGTTGCTCAAGCAGCAGAACGTGGCGTGGCTTGTGACGCTGGCTTTCGGCATCTCCGCCAGCGCCATATTCCCCGTAATGTTGAGCAACTTGTGGTGGAAGCGGTTCACCCGCCAGGCTGCCATCGCCGGCATGGTCACCGGCCTTGTGGTCTCGGTGTTCTTCATTGTCTTGTTGCTCTCCGGCATCGAGACATTCCTTGGATTGTCCACCGTGGGTGGGCCCGGTATCTTCGGGATCACCGTCTCCTTCCTGGTCGTGCTGGTTGTGACCGCCTGTACCCGGGACCGGGGCCCCGACGTGGAGGGGTTCTTCGCGTTGGCGCACAAGGAGGAAGAACACTGAGAGTGCATTGCGGCGGTGGGCTCACGGTGTCCAATGATGCGGCGCCGGGGTATACTGCATGCAAAGGCCTCTTAATCCGGCGTCTGGAATCCGGTGTCGGCCCATGAACGATACGGTCCGGGTTGATCTGCACCTGCATTCATCCCGCAGCGACGGCGAACTTGCGCCTGAAGCGCTCGCGCGAAAGGTAGCCGACAGCGGTGTGGTTTTCGCTGCCCTGACCGACCACAACACCTTCGACGGCACCGAGGAATTCCGCGAGGCCTTCGCCCGCTGCGGAGGGGTTGCTATTCCCGGGCTCGAATTGACGGTCGAATGCGAAGGCACGACGGCCCATCTGCTGGTCTATGGCGTGTCCCCGTCGGAACCCGCCCTGCGCGCACTATGCCAAAAGCCTGCTCCCCTCGCGGTGGCGCTCGACGCGGTGCACGCCGCGGACGGCATCGCCTTTCTCGCCCACCCGCTCCACACTTGGCAGGACATCAACGCGTTGCGTCCAGTTCTTCAGCGTGCCGCGGAGACTGGGCTGGATGGCATCGAAGCACGATACGGCCAGTACTCGAAAAGCGATCAGGACGCGCTCACCGCTCTTGCAGAAAGCTTCGGATTGCTTGTGTGCGCAGGCAGCGACTACCACGGACCCAAGCAGGGAAACGACTGCAGGCCCGGGGTGGATCTCGAAATCGCCCGGTGGAAGCAATTCCGGTCCGTCTTGCCCGCGTTTCGCCAAACCCATGAACCTGCGCCACCCCGGTTCGTACACGCGCACGCCCCCGTGGGGCTTCGTGACCGGTATTGGTTCCTGCTGCACATCGTGGTGCCCGCCTTCCTATGCATGATGCTCTTCGTGGGTGCCATCTTTGCCGTCATCCTGCCCGCCTTCGAGGACCAACTCCTCCAGCGCAAACGGGAGATGATCCGCGAACTCGTCAACTCGGCGTGGGGCATACTGGATGCGGGCGAGCGGGACGTCCGCGCGGGCCGTACCACCCTCGAGCAGGCTCAGCGCGACGCCATCGAGCGGTTCCGGCGATTGCGGTACGGTCAGGAGGAAAAGGACTACTTCTGGATTACCGACATGCATCCGCGAATGGTGATGCACCCCTACCGGACCGACTTGGAAGGACGCGACCTCACGGACATGACCGACCCGCAAGGCGTGCGGTTATTCGTCAGGTTTGTGGACGAGGTTCGCGCGTCCGGCCATGGATACGTGGCCTACGTATGGCAGTGGAAGGACCAGCCCGAACACCTGGCCCCCAAGGAATCCTATGTTCGCGGATTTGCCCCGTGGGGCTGGGTGATCGGCACGGGCATCTACCTCGACGATGTCAACCGGGAGATTGGGGTCATCAAACGGCGCATGCTCGAGATCGCCATGGCCATCGCCGTGGTCATGTGCGCCCTTCTGGCGCTGCTGATCCTCGAAGGGCGCCGTCTCGAGCGCCGCAGGCGCCAAGCCGAGGAGGATCTGCGCGAATCCCACGAGCGGTACCGGGCCCTGGTCGAGGGGGACCGCGACGGCACCCTCGTCCTCGTCGGGGGCCGCTGCGTGTATGCCAATGGGGCCTTGCTCGAAATGCTGGGATACAGCGAGCATGAACTGCCTTTCGTGGACTGGGATGACCTGGCTGCGGATGCCGGTGAGGCGCTGCCCGGATTGCCCGACGCCCAGGCAGAAACGCCGCACCACGCAGTCGAAGGGGACCCGTTCGAGGCCCAGCTTCGGCGCAAGGACGGCTCGCTTGTCGAGGTGCTTCTGACGGCCAGTCCCATTTCCATGGGAGGGCGGGCGGGCGTGCTGTTGCTGGTGCGCGACCTCACTGAACACGCGGCCTGGCGCCGGCGCGAACGGGCCGAGCGCGAAGAACTGCGCGATCGGCTGGAGGCAACGTGGCTGCTGCTCAACCAGCCCATCAGCGCCGGTATGCGGCCCGTGCCGGTCTGCTCTCTCGACACCCGTATTGAAGACGCGGTAGAACTGATGATGGACGCGTCGAGCGACGCTCTCGTTGTCACAACGGAAAGCGGCGCAACCGCCGGCATCGTGACGGACCACGATTTCCGTGTCCGGGTGGTGAGGACGCGCCATCCTGTTGCAAATTCGATCTGCGAAATCATGACTGCTCCCGTCGAGACCATTTCCGAAGACGCCCTGGTCTGCGAAGCGCTGCAGCTCATGGGTGAGCAGCAGCGCAACCACCTCGTGGTAGTCGATTTCCAAGGGAAACCGGCGGGGATCGTCGGCGGCGCGCACCTGACGCATACCCTCAACTACCCGCCAACAGCGCTGAACGCATCGGTTGCGAGAGCCTTGAATGTGGCGGAGGTGAAACGCGCCCGCGGGCGGCTGCCCTTCGTCGTGCATTCCCTGCTTGAAGCCGGCACCCGTCCACGCACGGTCGCTCGCACCGTAACGGGCGTTTCGGGCCAGATTGTAGGCCGCCTGCTGGAACTGGCTGCCCGCGACATGGGTCCGGCGCCACTGCCTTACGCCTGGATGGCCTTCGGAAGCGAGGGCCGTGAAGAGCAGACCCTGGTCACCGATCAGGATAACGCCCTGGTATACGCCGACCCGGACCCGGATGCCGCGGGCGCCGCGGAAGAGTACTTCCGTCGCCTGGCTGAGCGGGTCTGCGCGCAACTCGACGACATAGGATATGCCCGCTGCAAAGGGGGCATGATGGCCGATAACCCGCGCTGGAACGGCCCGCTGTCGCATTGGAAGACAGAGTTCACCCGGTGGATCGCCGAACCGGACCCGCATGAACTGCTCCAGTGCAACATCTGCTTCGACCTGCGCTGCATCCACGGCGAGTCAGGCCTTGTCGGAGAGCTGCTCCAGCATGTCTTGGTTCAAGTGCGAGGCCGGTCTTCGTTCTTCTACAACCTGGCGCATTCGATCCAGGAGGCGCGCCCCTCTCTCGGGGTTCTCGGCCATATCCGCACGGACACCTCGTCCGGCGCGCGCAACGCGGTCAACCTCAAAGCGGTTCTGCTCCCGCTGGTCGGGTTCGCGCGCCTCTACGCCTTGCGCAATGGCATCTCCGAAACCCACACCATCGACCGCTTATACGCCCTTCTGGACCGCCGGGTTCTGAGCCCGCAACTTGTACGCGACCTCGAACAAGCGTACGACCTCATCATGGCCTTGCGGTACCGGGGTCAAGTGGCCGCTCTCGCTGCCGGTGATGCACCAACGAACGACGTCGTTCCTGAGACGTTGAGTGCCATGGAGTTGGAGACGCTCAAACTGGCCTTGAACACCATCGCCTTCTTGCACCGGAAACTCGAGACGGACCGTAACGCCGGCATGTGACGTTGCTCAGTGCAAATCCAGGCATTCGGCGAATGGGAGTTTCCTCGGCCCTGTGCGTGAAGACGCGCCACTTGCGGCGGCCTACGGGGTCGCTTCCTCTACCACGCGAAAGCCGAACGTAGTTCCGTACAGGAAGTTGGGGTCCTGCCAGTATCGTTGCGCGGAGCGGCTGCGCTGCGCGCCGAACTCCCAATCGCCGCCCCGGACGATGCGATAGGTCCCGGCAGGGGGGCCCTGCGGGTCCGTCTGTGCGCTGCCGTCATAGGGGCCATACCAGCCACCGCACCATTCCCAAACATTACCGCTCATGTCGAACAGGCCCCAGGGATTGGGCGTCCGGCTGCCGGCGTCATGAGTCCGCGCGCCGCTGTTGGGGGCGGCCCAGGCATACCGTTCCTGGAACTCATCGCCCCAGTAGTACTTCGTTCTGGTGCCCGCACGGCAGGCATACTCCCACTCGGCTTCTGTTGGCAGGCGGTATGTCGCGCCTTCCATTTCAGACAGCTTGCGGCAGAAGGCCTCGGCATTCTCAAAGGTGACCTGGTCCACGGGCCGCAAGGCACCATTGAACCGGGAAGGATTGTCGCCCATGACGGCTTGGTATTCGGCCTGGGTCACCTCATAAACACCCAGATAGAAGGACTTGGTGATGGTGACTTCATGGACCGGTTTCTCATCGTCGTCGCCCTGCTCCGAGCCCATGGTGAATGTGCCAGCAGGGATGAGTCGCATCTTCATGCCGATGGAATTGGTGAAGGTGCGTTTTTCGTAGTCTCTAGTCTGCTGTTCCGCATTATCCCTGAGACGTGCGGGGAAGTCCGCGGCAAGCCCGGCATTCTCCGCAGTGTCGATCGGCACAAAACCGAGGGTCAACGCCGGGGAATCAGGTTGAAGACGGAAATCACGATGCTCCGCATTCACAAAGAGCGGGTCAGCCACGAGACTGTGCTGGTCGAATCTCCCATCGAAGAGGCTTTTCCACTGGTCGAGTGAACCGAATGCCAGTTTGCTCTTCCCTGACTTGGCCGGTCCCCCGCGCAGCGCGAGCTCTCCGCCTGGTTTCCAGAACAGGTTGAAGTCCGCGCTGGTCAGGCGGTCATCACACCAGTCGTTGAAGTCGTAGATGGCACCGGAAGCCCCCTCAAACACAATGACGTTGCGCGTGTATTCGTGGCGATCGCAGTGGCCGCCCATGGCGAAGGAACGGATGGCCGCGTTGCTGCCCGGCCCCACGATGAGCACGTTGTTCGCGATCACGTTGTGGACGCCCTTGACGAAGATGGGCTGCGCATCCCCGTGCGCGCCGATCACGTCGTATACCAGGTTATTGGTGACCGTGAAGAAGTCGCTGGCATCGTCAATGTAGATCCCGCTTTGGAGTCCGAACACCTCGTTGCCGGTGTCGTGGATCAGATTGTGGTCAAGGAGGTTGTTGTGCCCCGAGATGAATGCGTAGAACGCGCCCGTGTCCTGGGTGTCGAGGTTGACGTGATGGATGTGGTTGTAGACGATCTGGTTGCCGCAGGAGGGGTCGCCTTCCTGGCCATTACCACACATGTTGATACCCCAGCGCGGCGCATCGTGAATCAGATTGTGCGCGATCCGGTTGCGTCCGCTCAGGGTGATGGATACTCCCGATCCCACCGAGGCGAGTTCCCCCGTGTGATGAATGTGATTGTTCTCGACGGTCACCGGGGGGCGGTCCTCCGGTGCCGACTCGCCACTGCCCAATCCCGTGAGTTCCACACCGCAACCCCCGGTATGGCGGACAAGATTGTCCCGAATCATCAAATCCTCGACATGACCTGAGACCAAAATCCCGTTGCCACCGCTGTTCTCGATCAGGCACCCACGTATTGAGCAACTGGCCGCGTTCTGAACGACGACAGCGTGGTGTTCCGCGACGCTCAAGTTGAGATCCCGGAAATGCACATTGCGGACGGGATTGTCGGGCGACGCGCCTTGGATGGTGATGAGCGAGTTCAGACGCGACGCGATAATCGTCTGCTCATCGATGGGGAGTTTGCGCGGCCAGAAATAGACCTTTCGCGCAGCCAGGTCAATCCGGCAGTCCCCCGGCCGATCCAGCAGGGCCAACACATTCCTGACGAAATAGCGGTTCCCGGGCGTGACGGAAACCTTGCCCCCAAGCACTATCGTGCGTGTGGTGGCATCTACGGAGGCGATGGGCACCATGGCGTTTGACCAATCGTAAGTCGGGAATATGCACACGCTTGCCGCGGTCACATCCCAGTCTTCGGGCGACAGGGTGCCCGCTTCATAAGTGAAATCCGCGTGGTCTTCAGCTTTGCCGGGAAGCTCCACGTAGTGATATCCAACGTCGGGGGAACGGGCCAAGTCCATCCGGGCGCCATTCTCGAATAGCTGCTGGGGATTCAGCCCTTCCGGCAGGGATGCGATGTGGATATCTTCGCGGTATTGCTGCCAGTCCGTGAGCAGCGTTCCACCGATAAGCAAGACCTCCGCACCGGGAATCGCCCGATAAGTGATGGCGTGTTGCGTGGTTCCTGAATCTTCGCTTCCCAGCGAGAACGTCTCGGGCAGATAGTACCTGCCCTCTTCGAGGTAGATCGTCACGTCACTGGTCAGGCCTTCCGCGATAATTGCACGCACGGCGTCCCGTGCCCGTTCCAGGGTTGCGAATGGACCGTCCGTGCCGCCGGCATTTGGCTGAGGCAAGGTACCCGAGAAGTCGTCCGATCCCTGAAGGGACACATGGAAATCCGCCCATGTTGTCTCCATCCCTACAAGGATCGCCGCTATCACCGTAATTGCCGGCCATACCACGTGCGTTTTCATTGTGGTTCCCCCAATTGAGTTCCTGGCAGAGGCAGAACTCGCGTACGCAGAATGCCGTCCGCGACGCAACCAGCATAAGAGAAACGGTGGATGGAACGAAAGGCAATGGAGAGGTTGCGGCGACAATTCACGCAGACCACGTGCATATATGATGCTGGCGCCTTGCACGGCTTCGGAGTAGAATCTAACGCATGAGTGGCATCGTCGAAACAAGCGATTCGCCTGGGGGGCAAAACGACATTCAAGGCACGCGGCTCGTCTCGATTTCGAGCGCGCGGTAGCCATCCTTTTCGGAGGGTTTCTCGTGACACACTCAACAGAAGAGTCTCAGAACGCAAGCGCAACTGGCAACTCCTCTCCTTCCCGAGGCGTTTCACGGCGCGACTTCATGCGCGCAGGAGGAGCCGCCTATGCCGGGATCTCGATCGTACCGCGGCATGTGCTGGGTGGCGCCGGCTATGTTGCGCCCAGCGAGAAGATCACGTTGGCCTGCATAGGCTTTGGCTCCCAGGCGATCCGCGAAATCGGCGGCATACTGGCCAGCCCGGAGGTGCAGATTGTCGCGGTATGCGATGTCGAGAAGGATGGCGTCAATTACCTTGAATGGGACAAGGGAGAAATCCGGAACACCATCCGCTTGCTCCTGAAAAACCCAACGTGGAGAGAGGGTCTTGACTATCCTCCTGGAGGCCGCGACGTCGGCAAGGAGCTTGTTGAAACCTACTACGCGCAACAGCACGGCCGGAAGCGTTTCAAGGGATGCGCCACGTATGTGGACTATCGCGAACTGCTCGAGAAAGAGAAGGATGTGACCGCGGTGAAGGTGATGACCGCGGACCACACCCACGCACCGATCGCGGTCGCGGCGATGAAGAGGGGCATGAACGTGGTAATGCACAAGCCGCTCGGCAATCGCCTCCTCGAAGCCAGGGCCGTCGTCGAGACAGCACGGGCGACAGGGCTTGCCACGCACTTCCTGCCTGCCAGCGATGGCTCGCGGGAACAGCCCGTGATGGACATGATCAAGAGCGGCGCCATCGGCACGCTGCGGGAGATTCATAACTGGTCGAGCCGCCCGATGTGGCCGCAGTTTGCGGCCATACCCACCGACACTCCCCCGGTGCCTCCGGGTTTCAATTGGACGCTCTGGCTCGGCCCGTCTCTGGACCGTCCGTATCATCCCAACTATACGCACACCAATTTTCGCGGGTGGTATGAGTTTGGCGGCGGGTCCATCGCGGACATGGGGCACTACAGTCTCTGGCCCATCTTCCAGCTCCTCGAACTGGATGCCCCGATCAGCGTGGAATCCACTCCCACCCATGTCTGCACGGTTGCGGATTCGGTTTGCCGGTCAATCAGGAATGATTACTCATTCCCTACGGCCTGTACCGTTCGCATGCGGTTCGCCCCCAAGGGAGAGCGCGGCGCGTTGGACATCTTCTGGTATGACGGCGGTATCAGGCCCCCCGTACCGGACGAGCTCATGGCGGAGAATAAGGAACTGGAGGAGGAAGGGATACTGTTTGTGGGCGACCAGGGCAAGATCCTGGGAGGTTTCCGCTGCGAAAATGCCCGGATGATTCCCGAATCGAAAATGCGCTCTTATGAGGCAGCGAACAATCTGGCAGAAACGGAACCAAGCGATGACGGGTCCCAGCGCCGCAACAACCGCAATGCAGCGTGGATCACAGCTTTCAGAGGTGGTCCGGCAAGCTACGGAGACTTCGGCCTCGGGGGTCCGATTTCCGAAGCGATGAATTTGGCTGCCATATCGCTGCGGCTCGGCGGGCCCCGGCTGCTCTGGGATTCGGCACATGCAACGATCACAAACCTCCCCGACGCCAACAAGCTTCTGACCCGCGAGTACCGCTCCGGCTGGGAGATGTAACGTGAGGGTAACACCAATGAGTGCGATGTCTATCAAAAGACCCGGGGTTGGTATTGGTGCGGCGGCGTTCCTCTTCGCCGCTTGGGCGGCCACGGAGGAAAGCAAATGAAACCGAGCCGCCGGCAATTCATGGGTGCGGCCGCATTGGGTGCGGCCGCGAATCTGGCCAAGGCCGAAGTGGAACCCCAAACCGTGCCGATGGAAGATACGGAACAGGTTGGCGACTGGACATTCACCGGCGTGGACGCTGCTATCGCCGAGGAGGTCCGCGCATTCCTGCCACCCAAGCTCTTTGATATCCATGCACACCTGTACCGGAATCGAGATCTCGGCGACCCCTGTCCAGCACTGACGGCTTCTGGCCCCGCGATCGTTGACCAGAGTGTCTATCGAACGCATCTCGGCGCATTGACCGGCGAGAATCCTCTGGCCGGCGGCCTGTACTTTCCCTACCCAACCAAGACTGGTGATGTCGATGCCGGCAACAACTACTTGGTTGAACAAGTTACGCAAGGCGACCTTGTGAGGGGCTTGGTTATCGTGACGCCGAAGTCCTCCCCGGAGAAGATGAACGAGTACTTGAACCATCCGCGAATCCTGGGATTCAAGCCCTATCACACCTACGCAGGGGTTCCACGGACGTTCGACGCCGCACTCGATGACTATGTACCAGAGTGGATATGGCAGCTCGCCGACGAACACGGCGCAGTCATCATGCTGCATATCGTGCGCACCGGTGCCTTGTCCGACCCGGGGAATCAGGAGGCCATTCGGAGGCTATGCGGCAGGTATACCAACGTCAAGCTCGTCCTCGCACACGCGGGCCGGGGATTTCACGCGCCGAACACAATCAACGCCCTGCCCCGGCTCATGGACCTGGAGAACATCTACTTTGACTCCGCAGCGGTATGCGAGCCTGACACGTTGATGGCGATAGTGAAGACGTTCGGGCCTGGCCGCCTGCTTTGGGGCAGCGACTTCCCGGTGTCTCAGCAACGCGCAAAGTGCGTGACGGTCGGCGACTCGTTTTCATGGATCTGTCCGCGGCGCATCGACGTCGATCCTTCAGCCCCCGCCTGTCATCCCACCCTCGCCGGACTTGAATCGCTGCGCGCGCTCAAGCTGGCGGCCTACCTCATGGACCTCAAACCACAGGATCTGGAGGACATCTTCTACAAGAACGCGATGCAGCTTTTGGGAATTCGCGAATCCTGAAGGCACCCCATTATTGCCTGGAGCCTCTATCCAAAGCCGTGTAAGTTCGTGTAGCGCAGGCGTCTCGCCTGCAATTCTGCCTAACTAGGCCCAACTCGTGCCTAACTAGGGACAGCCACCTATTAATGTCGAGTTTTCCCGCTTTTGCGTGACCGCGGCGGCGGCCGTGCGAAGGTCCAAGCATTCTGCCACGAAGTACGAGCTCTACGGTGCAATACGCTGGATCGCTCGTGCAGGCCGAATCCCTTCTGATGAAGCATGTCTTGACATCAGGATTGGTTTGACAGCGGCGAGTGCAACGCCTACTCTAGCAGCAGGTTCTACTCGACGTTGGTGTGCGAGTCCGTATGAGAGGATTGAAATGTCCATACCCATTAAACATGCACTTGTGGTCACGATCATCATTTTCCTGTTTCTGATCCCGCCGGCGATGGTTCTTGCGGACGATGTGGGTTCCGATAAGCCGCATCCCGCCACCAATCCGGCCTCGCAAATGATGCTTGCCGGTCCTTGGGTTCCGGAGGATACGCAGCGTATCGACTTTGACAAACTGCCGCATGCGCCAAGTCTGCATGCGGTCATCAGCGATGTACACGCGCCGGGTAGTGCGCCCTCGACGGTTGACAAGAAGAGCGGCGGCGTGAACCAGCACAACTACCTCACCCATTACGACGGCCGGTTCTGGGCCATGTGGAGCGATGGTCCGGGCGTGGAAGACCGCGTTGGGCAGCGGGTGAAGTTCGCCACCAGCGCCGATGGCTTGAACTGGAGCACTCCGGAGTTCCTTACGCCGATTCCAGTGAACTCGGGACCGGATTCGCCCAACTACGGCACGCGCACGGATCATGGTTTCCGTTACATCTCGCGCGGCTTCTGGCAGCGCGATGGCGAACTGCTCGCGCTCGCATCCCTCGACGAGGCCGCAGGTTTCTTCGGCCCCAGCCTGGAACTTCGCGCCTTTCGCTTCAACAAGGGCACCGGCGCCTGGGACGATGCCGGAATCATCTACAAGAACGCCATCAACAACTTCCCGCCGTTGAAGCTGCGCACCGGCGACTGGATGATGTCGCGCCGCACGTATGATTACAAGACGACGGGTGTGCATTTCCTCGTCGGCGGTGTGAAGGCCCTGGATCAGTGGGAATCGTTCCCCGTGCTCGGCAGTGCGTCGGAGTTGAAGGCCGAAGAGCCGGACTGGTGGATTCTTCCGGATGACAACCTCGCCGCCGTCTTCCGCGACAACCGACGCAGCGGCTTTCTCTACCGCTCCTTCTCCACCGACGACGGGCGCACCTGGAGCACGCCCGTCCGCACCAATTTCCCGGACGCCACCTCGAAGATCAGCGGTTTGCGCCTCAGCGACGGCCGCTATGTCCTCGTCTCCAACCCCAACCCGCAGAAACGGGACCCGCTTGCGCTCTCCATCAGCCCTGACGGCCTAGTCTTCACCAAGATGTTCTACCTCGTTGGCGGACGCCATGTGGATTACGCGCATGTCCTTGAGCACGAGGGGTTCCTCTACATCGCTTTCTCCGGCGGAAAGCAGTCCGTGGAGGTACTGAAAGTAGGCCTGAGTGATGTCGATGCGATCTCCATGCCGGCGACGCCACTGCTCGGGCCGCCGTTGCCGAAACCTGAAGCAAAGGCGCAGTAGTCATGAGAAGTTTGGCATCGGCGGTACTAATCACGCTCGTCGCATTCAGCCTTTCGGCTCAGGAGGTCGCTATCTACGGCGGCACTCCGGGCGGCATCGCAGCAGCCATTGCTGCCGCACGGTTAGGGCACGAGGTCACGCTCGTCGAGTACCACAACCACGTGGGCGGCATGACCGCGAGCGGACTCGGCAAGAGCGACATCGAGAATCGCGCGATGATCGGCGGCGTTTTCAAAGAGTTCGTGGCGCGCGTGCGTGAGTATTACGTGATGACGTATGGGGCCGACCACGAGAACACGCAACTCAGCCACGAAGGCTACTACTCCGAACCGCACGTGGCCGAGTTGGTGTTTGAATCCATGCTGGCTGAACTCCCGACGATTACCTTGCTGAAAGGCTGGCGCTTGGATTCGGCACGCGTCGAATCGGACACGCTCACAACCATTAACATCGTGAACCGCAAAAGCGGCGAGTCCCGCGACGTCGCGGCGAAGGTCTTCATCGATGCCACGTACGAGGGAGATCTCTACGCCGCCGCGGGTGCGGAGTTCCGGCTCGGGCGCGAATCGCGGGATGAATTTGGCGAGCCGCACGCGGGCGTTATCTATTTCGATTACCAGACGCACGAGTTTCTCCCCGGAACCACCGGCGAGGCGGATGACCGGCTGCCCGCCTACACCTACCGGCTCTGCTTAACCCGGGATCCGGAAAACGCGCAACGCATGACCGAGTCCCCGCCGGGCTACGATCGCGGCGTGTACCTCGGCTATTTCGACGACCTCAAGGCGGGCCGCCTCGCCGGACCGAAAGTCTTCAAGCCGGGACGCGGTTACAACCCCGCGCACTTCGGCACGCTGGTTCGCGCCTTGTCGGTAACTGATGTTCCAAATAACAAAACCGACGTGAACATCAATCCACGTCCACTCGGATTTCCTTTCCCCGAGGAGAACCGCGGCTACATCGAAGGCGACGACGCCACGCGGCAGCGTATCGCTGCACGGCATCGCGATCTCGCGCTCGGCCTGCTGTGGTTTCTGCAGAACGATCCCGAGGTACCGGAAGCGCATCGCGCACTCGCCAACGAACTGCATTTGCCGAAAGATGAGTTTACCGACAACGGCAACTTTCCCTGGCAGCTCTACGTGCGCGAAGGCCGCCGTCTCGTGGGTGAATACACGCTGACCGAGCACGACATCACCGGCAAAGGACAAGAGCCGAAGCATCATCCCGACACCATCGCGGTGGGCGAATTCCCTATCGACAGCTTCCCCTGCCGCAAACGCCAGCCTGGCGACACGATCGTGCTCGAGGGCTATCTCGGCATGCTGGATTACATCACGCGGCCTTATGAGATTCCGTATCGCATCATGATTCCGAAGAAGGTCGACGGCCTCATCGTTCCGGTTGCCGCCAGCACCACGCACGTCGCCTATTCCAGCATCCGCATGGAGCCAACATGGATGTGCCTGGGCCAGGCGGCCGGGGTCGCGGCGCATCTCGCAATAAGGGAAGGCGTGGCGCCGCGCAGGACGCCGCTCAGCGAGATGCAAGCCATCCTGCGCCAACAGAACGCCGTGCTGAGCATCCCAACGGAGACCCGGAATTGATCGGCTCGACAGTACCGGATTCTCCTGGCGCACAGCGGCCCGAAGAGACCGGAGAACGCACGTCTGTGCTCAGCCCTCTGTCTTTGGGTGGTTTGTCACAGTGAGGAGTCCGGACCAAAGGCCATCTCTCACGAAAGGGGAATGAAGTGATGCTTCCAACTCTCCGGGTGCCGTTCTCTCTTCTTGCGTGCTTCCTAACAAGCGCAGTCGGCTCCGTTGCCGGTGCCGCACCACCAACACTTCCGTGGGATCTCAAGGCCCTTTCGGAAGTCCCCAAGACCTTCCCCGCACCGGAACTCCAGGAAGATGGTGTGACGGCCATCTTCTACGAGGGACTTCCCTATCAGGGCAAACCCACGCGCGCATTTGCGTGGTACGGCATTCCGAAGTTGGAGGATGGGCAGAAGTGCCCGGCAATGGTGCTCGTGCACGGTGGGGGTGGGACCGCTTTTGCCGAGTGGGTGCGCCTCTGGGTGGGGCGCGGTTACGCTGCCATCGCGATGGACACCTGCGGGTGCGTCCCCAAAGGGAAATACGCTGATTGGCAACGGCATGAGACGGGCGGTCCGGCGGGGTGGGGCGGCTTCGACCAGATAGATGCGCCGCTAACGGACCAATGGACGTATCAGGCCGTGGCGGACATCATCCTGGCGCATTCGTTGATCCGGTCATTCCCCGAAGTGGACCCGGAACGCACCGGAATCACCGGCATCTCCTGGGGCGGTTACTTGACGTGCATCACCGCCGGCGTTGACTCCCGGTTCAGACTCGCCGTGCCCGTGTACGGGTGCGGCTTCCTCGGCGAGAATTCCGTATGGCTGGACAACTTCGAGAGGATGGGCCCCGAAAAGGCCGCTAATTGGCTCGCCCTGTGGGACCCGTCAGTTTATCTTGCCCACGCCGCCATGCCGATGCTCTGGGTGACCGGCACCAACGATTTCGCCTACCCCATGGATTCACTCCAAAAGTCGTACCGCCTGCCCACGGGTGCGCGCACGCTTTGTCTTCGTGTCCGCATGCCGCACGGACACGGTGGCGCAGGCGAGAACCCGGAAGAGATCCACGCCTTCGCCGAGAGCATCCTCAACGGAAAAACCGCGATGGCCGCGATCACCGGGCAGGGCCGTGAAGGCCAAGACGTCTGGGTCTCCTACACTGCAACGGCGCCAATAGCCAAGGCCGAACTCAACTATACTTTGGACAGCGGCAAATGGCAGGACCGCAAATGGGAGACCGTGCCGGCGCAGTTGGATACCACCCAAAGCCGCGCCACGGCGATCTTGCCGGAAGGGACCACCGTCTATTACGTCAACGTGATCGATGACCGCGATCTTGTCGTGAGCAGCGAGCACATGGACCTGTCAGCTCAGTAGTCAGATGCCCGAAATCAACAGCGCTGGTTGGCCGGTCTGAAGTGTTGGGGGCGGCGCAGGCCGGAATGCCACTCAAGGAGTTCAACGCGGTGGGCAAACTCGAGACGCGCGAAGCAAGTACACGGGGGAATGGGGCATACGTTCTGTTCGTATCGCTGGTGGCAACGTTGGGGGGGCTCCTCTTCGGGTATGACACGGCGGTGATCTCCGGCGCGATTGGCTACATGGAGATCTTCTTCCATCTTACCCCTGCCATGGTGGGGTGGGCGGCCTCCAGCGCATTGATCGGCTGCATACTCGGGGCCGCGTGTGCGGGCACGTTGAGCGATCGGATCGGGCGCAAGAAGGTCTTGTTGATCGCCGCGGTCTTCTTTTTCATATCCGCGGTGGGCTCGGCGATACCGCGCAACCTGACGGAGTTTGTGCTGTACCGCATCCTGGGCGGCTTGGCCGTAGGCGCCGCGTCCATGATGTCTCCCCTGTACATAGCCGAGATCTCTCCCGCGCGCTTTCGGGGGCGGATGGTGTCCCTCAACCAACTTGCGATTGTCAGCGGGATGCTGGTGGTGTACTTCGTCAACTACTTCATCGAGCGGTACGGCGCGACCCTCGGTGAGGATTGGAATCTGCTGCACGGATGGCGCTGGATGTTCGGGTCGGAAGCCTTGCCTGCCTTTCTGCTCTTTGTGCTGATGTTCTGCGTCCCCGAGAGCCCCCGCTGGCTGGTCAAGAACCAGTGTGAAGAGAAGGCAAGAGCAATTCTGTGCCGGGTAAGCGGACTTGCGAATGCAGATGCGGAACTGGCGGCCATTCGCGAAAACCTGGAGCGTGAGTCCGCTTCGATCCTGCAGCTTTTTCAGCCCGGGTACCGGATTCTGCTGATGATTGGCGTGATGTTGGCTGTTCTGCAGCAGGTTACCGGCATCAACGCCATCCTCTACTACGCCCCGGAGATCTTCAAGGACCTGGGCTTTGCCATGGACGCGGCCCTGCTGCAGACAGTCGCCATTGGTGCGGTCAACGTACTGTTCACGTTTGTGGCCATCTGGTCCATCGATCGATTTGGACGAAAGCCGCTGATGATCTGCGGCGCCACCGGCATGGGTGTTTCACTCCTGGTGTTGGGCTTTGCCTTCTGCTTTCAGAGAAGCGGTGCCTGGGTTCTTCTGTTCATTCTCGGCTACATCGCGTGCTTCGCCATGTCGCTGGGTCCCGTAGTCTGGGTGATACTCTCCGAGATTTTCCCCATGCGCATTCGGGGCCGGGCAATGGCCATTTCCACCGTGATTCTGTGGGTATCCTGCTACTTGGTTTCCCAGACCTTTCCCATGATGAACGATCATCCCACGTTGGTGCGGCTCTTCCACCATGCGTTCCCCTTCTGGGTCTACTCGGTCTTTTGCGTTATCACCATCCTGGTGACTATCTTCTTTGTGCCGGAGACCAAGGGCCGTTCGCTGGAAGAAATCGAGCGGATGTGGATGAAGAGTTGATTCTGAGATGATAAAAGACAAAAGGGATATCAAATCATGACGCCGCGAGACAAAGTCATAAGCGCGTTGAATCATGAGTCGGGGCCCATTCCCGTCGACTTCGGCAGCACCGCCGTGACGGGCATTCACGTCATGACGGTGGAGGCGTTGCGAGACGCCTGCGGTCTCGAGCGCCATCCGGTCAAGGTGATCGAGCCTTACCAAATGCTGGGGCTTGTTGAAGAGGACCTGATTGCCGCGCTGGGCATCTGCACGGCCGGTGTTCCGGCCCGAAAGAACATTTTCGGCTTCTCTTCGGAAGGGTGGAAGGAATGGCGCACGCCCTGGGGACAGGAAGTCCTGGTTCCAGACGCCTTTCGCGTGCTGGAGAAAGACGACGGCGTGTACATCTTCCCCGAAGGCGACGTCTCTGTGCCGCCCAGCGGGCACATGCCTGGCACCGGTTTCTTCTTCGATACGATCATACGGCAACCGGAACTCGATGAAGCGAATCTGGATCCCCAGGATAACCTGGAAGAATTCGGCCCCATCAGCGACGAGGATCTCACTTACCTGAAACGCGAATCCGCGCTTGCGGCGTCAACCGGCCGCGCCGTCGTGGCCGGCTTGCCCGGCACAGCCTTTGGCGATATCGCACTGGTCCCGGCGCCCTTCCTGAAACGTCCCAAGGGAATCCGCGACATCGCCGAGTGGTATATGAGCACCCTGACCCGCCAAGACTACGTCCACAGGATCTTCGAGAGACAGCTCGAGTTTGCGTTGGCCAATCTTGAGAAGATTCATGCGGCCGTTGGAGAGAATCTGGATGTCGTTTTTGTCTGCGGGACGGACTTCGGCACCCAGTCCAGCACCTTCTGTTCGCCGGAGACTTACGATTCGTTGTGGCATCCCTACTACAAAGCCGTGAACGATTGGATACACGCCAACACCACATGGAAGACCTTGAAGCATTCTTGCGGGGCCGTGGAGAGTTTCATGAGCCATTTCATTGCATCGGGATTCGACATCATCAATCCCGTGCAATGCTCCGCCACGGGCATGGAACCCACAGTGCTCAAGGAGCGTTACGGCGACCGCCTGGTGTTTTGGGGAGGCGGCGTGGATACGCAAAGGACGTTGCCGTTTGGGACGCCGGATGAAGTGCGCGAGCAGACCCGCGAACGCTGCGAGGTCTTTGCCCAAAACGGGGGATTCGTCTTCAACACGGTACACAACATTCAGGCCCGCACCCCGGTCGAGAACCTCATGGCCATGTTTGACACCATCAGAGAATTCAACGCCTGATTCGTGCTGATCGCCTTTAAGGCGCTGTTTCTGCGCGACTGGCTTCACCCACGGGCCACACCTTCAGCGTTTGCTCACCGCCGTTGGGAAGTTCAAACGGGCCGGGGAATGGACTACTCTCACTCCTGCTCTCGCCGAAGTAGTCGGTATCGATACGCAACGGCGTGTCGTCCGGGTTGACGTAGAGAAGGTCCGGGATCTTGGCCCGACCGAGCAGTTCGGACGTCACCAGCTTGCTCTTCTTTCCGGCCCCCCATGCGCTATCCATCGCAATGTGCAGCGTGACACCATCCGCATCCGCTGCGAGTCTGATGGCGGGATCGAAGTCCTGCAGCACCAGCGCGTCCTGCTCATGCTTGGAAGGCATCGCGCCATTCAGAAAGACGTTTCCCGCCATCTGTACCGGCAACGCCGCACCATCGTATTCGGCCAGGCCGCTGGTGTTTACGAAGATGTTGTTGAAGAACCGGTCGTCGCCGCCCTCGATGCTGCGGAGTCCCGCGACTTCGGTGGAGTGAGCCTTGTGGAACGGTGTTTCTCTACTCAGTTCGGGCCGGGGAGCAACTTTGCCGGTCATCAGATTGTGGACGTATGCACCACCTTCCGACATGTCGAGCAAAGACCGTTCCGAGAGAAACAAATTGTTGTCCACCAGGAACGGGCCGTGGTTGACCTCGACAAACAAGTCCTCGCTGGCGTTTTCGTGCAGCAGGTTGCCCGTCACACGCGCGCCTTGGTTCATCCAGTCCAGCCAGATGCCCCGGACCGTGCGGTATATGTGGTTCCGGCTGATCTCGGTGTCGATAGCGGCATGGATCTTGATCCCGGCCATTTCGGCGCCCGTGAACAAACGCTGAACATGGATATCGTGAATGGTGTTTCCTGTAATGGCGCTGAAGACGGCCCCCAGACTGCCCACCACGCCCGCTTGCTCACAGTGACTAATCATGTTGTTACGAACGATGTGCCCGCCGATGTTCTCTCGCGACCAGCCATTCTCCGTGGCCCGTTGAATCGTGAGGACGTATCCCTCGGCCGTGTCTTCAGACGTATTGTCCCACTGGTCTCCGTACTTGCCGAGTGCGCTTCCCGTGCACTTGGAGTGGCTGATCACGTTGTTCTCGATGATCCAACCCTTGCTCCAGTGGGTGCCAATGAGACCAACCTGTTCAGCCGTTGGCGGAGCCCACTGCGTGGCCGCCTGCCGCATGATGAAGCCGCGCACGGTGATGAAGTTCATGCCGGGTTCTTCCGGATAGAAGACGGTCCGGCGCACATTGATCTCGACCAGCTCCTTGTTGGGGTCCACCCCCTTGAACTGTGCCCAGATGACCGTTTCCGTATCGCCTACCTCGGCAAACCAGCGAGGCATCGTCCCTGTGGGTTTCAAAACGTCGTACAGGCTGGCCGCCTCCATCAGCCAGTCACCATTCAGGTACACGGCGCCGGTGTGGTGCTGTCGTCCCAAGGGATTAAACCAGTCCCCATGGATGAGATCCTGGTAGGGATTGTAGCCGCCGAAAAGCGAGTTGGGCACGGTCACCGTCCAGGTGTCCCCACCGGCCTTCTCCCATCCTGTGACGATTTCGCTTCCCTTGATTTCGACGGTCTCGCCAGCGGCTGCCTGGTACACGATGCGTTTCGCGTCCGACTCCCCGCCCCGTGGCGGGCTTATGGATTCACGATAAACGCCTTCATGCACCGTGACCACATCGCCCGGTTGAGCCAATTGCGCTGCCGCCGATATGGTCCGCAGGGGACGTTCCGACGACCCGTCGTTTGCATCGTTGCCGCGCACGGACACGTGGTACTCGATTTGCGCGGGTGCCGGATGCTCCGCAGAATGCGCCACATTGCCCATGCCGGCAACAAGCAGCGCGAAACCAGCAAAAGCCAGGAGGAATCTCATCGTCTTATCACTCCTTCCCACCCATAGTCCCCATCAACTCGGAAGTCCTGCTACGTGGCAGGATTGCCCCCGGCCCGCGAATTATGCAGCCACAGTGTCATCTCTCGCGTTCAAAAATCAGCTCATACCACGAGGCGGTGCCATACACACCCACTGGCGGCGCGAACACCTGCACGAGGCGCCACTTCTGGGCTGCGTACTCACGGACGATGTCACGATAGTCCTCCCGAGGCTCGGAACTCCAGAATCGTGCCTTGATTCGGACGAACTCATACTCGTACACGGACTCCTCCTCTCCAAGTGCGCATGGCTCAGACCGGAAGGCGCGCCATCCCTGACCCTCTACCACCGCCCGCGCCTGCGGCACGTCTACTCTCACGGGTGCCCACTCTGCCAGGCAGCATAGCGCGGCTGTCCGGTGACATTCTATTCGTGCTGGTCCCAAGCCTTGCGCCGGGTCAATCGCCTTTTCGAAGCGCAGCGGCCGCTCCTCCGGGGTGCAAGCCGCATGGACGCTGCGCGCTGTGCGGTATTGACTGGCCGGCAAGGCGCGGCCAGAATAGCGACGCGATGATGGAGACCGGATTCACAGGCGCGAATCGAAGGCCGATCAATGCCGAAAGGGTAGGAGACAATGACTATTCGATCGAATCACGGTGTCGTGCGCTGCCTTATTCTTGCTGTCTGCATTCTTGGAGTCTGGCCGGCACACGCGGCTGCATCTGCGGCGATCCCTGTTGTCACTCTCGCTCCTAAACCGCAAGAGCTGGGACATGCCGCTGCCCTGATCGTGATTCCGGCGGATGCGCAACCCATCGCTGAGTACGCCGCCAGCGAACTCGCGCGTCACATTGAACTGGCGACAGGCGTCGCCCTGCCCGTCCTGAAAGAATCCTCCATTCCCGAGACAGCGCGGCACCGCATCTATCTCGGCGGCACCCAAGCGGCGGTGCGGGCTGGAATCGACGTCAAGGCGCTCCCCTCCGAGGCGTTTGTACTGAGGACGGTTGACGGCAATCTCTTCATCGCCGCTCAAGATGGCCCCGGTCAGCCCCTCGACATGGACAATACGTTCAGCGGCACGTTGTGGGGCGTTTACGAGGTGCTCGAACGCGGGCTCGGCGTGCGGTGGCTCTGGCCCGGCGACTTGGGCGTCTACGTCCCGAAGACACGTACGCTCGCGCTGGGCCCCTATGACGAGGTGATCACGCCGCGCTTCGTGCACCGCATCTTGCGTCCCTCCATCAACCCCAAGCATCCACCCAATGGCGATCTGCGGTTGGCCTTTATCGAGGAGGAACGCGAGCGCTACGCGCACGAGCAGACGGTTTTTCTGCGCCGACATCGGATGGGCAATTCCGCCAACACCTACTTTGTGGAGCGCACTGCGGGTTCCGGCCACTCCTTCGAGGGTTGGTGGGAAAAGTATGGACAGGATCATCCAGATTGGTTCCAGCTCAATCCCGATGGCCACCGTGGGCCAGCAGATCCCAGCAAGCCGAAGAAGCACTCTATGTGCGTGTCGAACCCCGAACTGCACGAGAAGCTCGTCGAACTGTGGAAGGAAGAGCGCGCGAAGCATCCCGGAGGACCTCTCAATATCGGCATCGGCGAAAACGACACGTCCGGCGCATGCTGCTGTCCGAACTGTCTGGCGTGGGACGGCCCGCCTCCGGACCTCAACGGCTTGCCTCCCGGCCTCGAGCGCTCCTACACGCCTACTCAGGCGTCGAATCGTTACGCGCGCTTTCTCAAGGCGGTTCAATCGCTCGCAGCTGAAACCGATCCCGGTGTCAAGGTGCACTTCTACGCCTTCGAGAACTACTTCTGGGCGCCTTCGCAGGACATCACGCTCAACAAGAATATCGTCATCGGTTTTGTGCCGTGGTTCCGCTGGGCGGGCTGGTTTCCCCGGACGAACGAAGAGCATGAGTGGATAAAACAGCAATGGCTCGGCTGGCAACGCAGCGGCGCGTCGGTGTATTACAGGCCGAACTGGTTTTTGGATGGATGGAGCATGCCGCACATTTACCCGCATCAATTCGCCGACGCGTTTCAGTTCTACGCAAAGAATGGCATGATCGGCACGGACTTCGATTCGCTTATGGGGCAATGGGCCGCACAGGGCCCCAACCTGTATCTGCTCGCCCGCATTCATGTCCGCCCCGATGCGCCGGTAGACGCGCTCTTGGATGAGTTTTACTCCGCGTTCGGGCCAGCTGAAGATACGGTCCGAGAGTACTTCCAGTATTGGGAAGACTACTCTATCAAGAACCGCGAAAAGGCCGCGGACTCGATCAAGACCCGCCGCGAAGGCAAGTTCCGGCGCTACGCGATGTACGCTTTGGTTGCCGAAGAGCTGTATCCCCAGGAGGTGTTTGAACCTGCCCGGGAGATTCTCGACCGCGCAGCCGCCGCGGCCGGCACCTCGCCGGACTCCGAGTACGCGCAACGTGTCGCGTTCCTGCGCGAGGGGCTCAACCACGCGAGGCTCTGCGTCGAGACCGCCAAAGCGATGAACGACCCGCGCGCTGACGCAGCGGCGCGATCCGCTGTGTTGCACAGACTGATCGACTATCGCCGCAACGTCGGGGCGCAGGGTATCGCGAATCTGGACCGGCTGTCCGTCATTGAATTGGAGAGTTGGAAGGACGTCCCCGGTTTCGCTGAATCTGCGACTGCCCACGAGAACAAGTGATTCGCATTGGAGTCCGTGTCCGAATCCTGCGGTTGACACTGCTCGGTTCCGGTAGCGCGTTTGCAGTGCGTGCCTATTCTCACGTGCGGGGGCGCCGGGTCAGAACCTGCCGTACAGCGGCCGCGAGTTCTCCATAGGCGATTGGTTTCATGAGGAAGCTGTGAATGCCCGCGGCCCGGGCGCACTGTTCGTCCACAATCTCGCTGTGGCCCGTGTAGAGGATGATAGGGATCCCCGGGCGGATCTGCAGCATCTCCCGGGCCAGGTCGATGCCGGTGAGTTTGGGCATGGTCTGATCGGTAATCACCAGGTCGAAGCTTTTCGGGTTCTGCTTGAAGTCCCGCAGCGCGTCCAAACTGCGCGTATACGTGGTGACTTGATAACCGAGGATTTCCAGCGCCGCCTTTCCCGACTGGACTATCTGCGTCTCATCATCGACGAACAGGATGCATTCACGGCCTCTCACCGGAGTTTGAGCGGCGTTCTGATCGCCCTCGGCTGCGTCGGCCTGCATGGCGAGTGGAAGGAGCACCGTGAACGTGGAGCCCTTGCCGGGCTCGCTCTGAGCGAAGACTGTTCCCTGGTGGCTCTTGATGATTCCATGTACTGTGGCCAGGCCCAGGCCCGTGCCTTCACCCTTCTCCTTCGTCGTGAAATAGGGATCGAAAATGCGCTCCAGGGTGCCCCTGTCCATTCCTGCGCCCGTGTCGCGTACGGTGAGCTTCGCGTAGTATCCCGGGACGAGACCGGTCTTCTCCCGGGTCAGCTGGTCGTCAACTACCTGCGTGCCCAGCGACACGTCAAGCATCCCGCCAGTCTCTCGCATAGCGTGATAGGCGTTTGTTGCAAGGTTCATGAGGACTTGGTGAATCTGGGTGGGGTCGGCCAGGACGGGTCCGCACTCGCCCGAAACACTCGATCGGATCTCGATAGTCGAAGGCAGGGCCCCCCGCAGCAGCTTCAACGCCTCCTTGAGAATTGGCTGGAGCTTCATCGGCTTGCACTCCTGCTCCGACTGCCGGCTGAAGGCCAGTATCTGGCCCACCAGGTCCTTGGCGCGCTTTTCCGCATCCCTGAGTTGCGCCAGATAGTCCTTGGCTTCACCGCCCTCTTCGACGTGTTCTGCCAGAAGATCGGTGTATCCCATGAGGGCCTGCAGGATGTTGTTGAAGTCATGGGCGATTCCGCCGGCGAGCGTGCCAATGGACTCCATCTTTTGCGCCTGGCGCAGTCTTGTCTCGAGTTCCGCCTCGCGCGTGACGTCACGCATTACCGCGACATAGTGGGTGGTCTTGCCCTGCGCATCCCGCACGGGGGAAATGGTGGCCTCCTCATGCCACAGTGTGCCATCCTTTCGCCGGTTGACGAGGCGGCCCGACCAGATGTCGCCGCGCGTGAGGGTGTTCCACATGTTCTGATAGAAGGAACGGTCTTGCCGGCCGCTCTTCAGAATCCTGGGGTTCTGGCCGATGACCTCGCTTCTCGTGTAGCCGGCCGTTCGCTCGAAGGCAGGGTTGACATACTGCAGCCGCCCCGACGTATCTGTGACGAAGACGACCTCGGCGGCCTGCTCGATGGCCATGGTGAGCAGAAGGCGCTCTTCCTCGGTCCGCTTGCGTTGAGCGATGTCGCGGACAGTAGCCAGAAGCAGGTCGCGTCCTGACAAGTTGAGTTGATTGAGGCTGACCTCCGCGTCAAAGGTGGAGCCGTCCGCACGAAGATACTGCCACTCGAATGATTGAGGTGCGCCGTTGAGCGCCGCACGAATGCCCTTCTGGAACTCCGCACTGGAATCTCCTCCGTCAGGCTGCAGCTCTGGCGAAAAGGAACTATGGTCCATTCCCGCGAGCTGCTCGCCGGTGCAGCCGAACATCTCGAGCGATTTGGGATTTCCGTCGAGGAACGACTCGCCATCCATGAGCAGGATCGCGTCATTGGCCGATTCGAAGAGGGTGCGGTAACGCTGCTCGCTTTCCCGGAGTTCGCGCTCCCTTCTATTCCTATCCTCACTCATGATTGCCTGGACCACTTGGTCGGCGATGGCGCCCGCAAATGCGCTTTCTCCCGCGCTCCATTTCCGAGCCGGACCGACATGCTCAAGACAGACAACGCCGATTAGCGTGCCGGATAGCCGTATAGTCGCATCCAGCATCGAGGTGATGCCGCGCGGCCGAAGGTATTCTTCGTCGAACTCACGGGTGCGCGGGTCGCCCGAAGCACTGTGCGCGTCGATGACGCGCGCGTCCTGCAGGGCGGCAAAGTATTCGGGAAAGGCATTCACATGGAATTCCTCGCCTTGGGTGTGCGCGTTAGGGCTTGTCCGGAATTGATCGACGCATCGCAGGCACTCTCCGTTCTCGCTCATCAGCCAGACGCCGGCTTGCTCGATGTGCAGCGTGCGGCAGGCGGTTTCGGTTATGACGCGCATCGCGGAATCCAGGTCCCCGCCCCGGATGGCGTCACAGGTGGCAAGCTCAACCAGCGCGGATTGCTGCCGTTGAATGCGCGCCAGCTCGTCGCGACGCTCATCTTCCGTCTGTTTTTGCAGCGTGATGTCGTTTCCGACGCAAAGCACGCCATGCACGCGGCCCCGTTCGTCGAGAATGCTCTGGTTGCTCCATACCAGGTACACACGGTCTCCGTTGCGCCGGATGTTCTCAAGGACCTGGATCTCGTGCTTTTCGGGTTGCTTTCCAATATCGAGAATCATCGCGCGGAGATCTCGTCCGGAGGAGTCAACTTCGGGAACAATCGTCCCCACCACATTCTTGCCGAGGATCTCGTCTGCCGAATACCCGAAGAAGCGCTGCGCGTACTCGTTGAAGAAGGTGATTGTGCCTTCCGGACTCATTTGCAGAATCACGCTGTTGGCGTTTTCCACGAGTTGGCGGTACTTCGCTTCGTGAATTCGGAGATGGTGCTCATGTTCCTTGAGATGCTGGTACGCCTCGCGAAGCTCCACCTGTTGCGCCTTGAGCTGCTGATTGGCCCCCTCCAGCTCGCATTTGCTCGCGCTCAGTTGTTTGTAGGCCAGGTCTTTCTCTTCCGCGCTTCTCCTCAATTCTTGCGCGACGTGTTCCCGCTCGAGCATCTGCTTGCCCAGAAGCAGGTTGGTTCGGTACACATAGATGCAGATCAGGCCAATGGCAAAGGCCTCGGCCGCGAGAAACGCCGCGATCCCGAACCCTACCAACTGATGGCTGGCCAGAGACCGGTTCCAAGCGTGCGCGCTGACATCAAGTCCCACTACCGCCACGACGGCATCCGTGCGGGGATCGACGAGTGACGCGTGGGCCGAGACCCATTCGCCCCAACGATCGGCAAAGGGCCCCTCGATGAACTCCATGGATTCCGTGAGGCTTCTCCTTAGTTGCGGTGAAGCCTCGGCGTAAGCATCTCCAGGCGCGGAGAACGAAGGGGACTGGGCCGATTCCCGGTCAGCCAGGAAGACCACCTGATTCTCCCTCAAGCCCAGGAGATAGACGAAACGCGCTTCGTTATGCTTGAGGTAGATCCGGTTCAGGGACTCGTTAACGCGCGCGTATACAGGGGTGCCGGCGTCGGCCGGGTCGCCGGTGAGTTGTTTGACATCGTCTATGGAAAGACCGGACACGGCCTCGCGAACAACGGAGAGCAGTTTGTTCCGGGGATCGTGGTCCAGGTACGACGTGAGAAGCTGGTTTCCCAGGATACCGGCGGAAACAAAGCACATGGCGACGCAGAAGAGGAGTGCGAGCGGTCTCCGGGCAAGCATCCAATAGTCCGAGTACGCGGCACCAGGTTCATCTGTAGTGCTTCTGGAGTGCGATGTGGGCTTGGTTTCCATAGTCCTCGGTCCTCTCTCTCCGCAGGGCTTTGCTCTCGTTCTCGAGGATGTCTCAGAAGTCAGCCAGGTCGTTGCTGTCGAGGTGAAGCGCATGATCGGAGCGGTCCTTCCGCCTCCGGTCCGCGCTTATCGGCTTCGTGCATCCGTTGTGAGGGCTCTTTCCCGTTGCGTTCCCGGCGGTGAGGAGACGGGTTGTGGGGGATGGCGGCGTACCCTTGTGTGCATGTCCGTGGTGAAGTCGGCCATTCTCTGGTTGCGAGGTCTGTCCGCCCACCAGCTGCAAGAGGCCGGAAGCTATGCCGGCAAGTTGCCTTGCCTCAGATGAAAGCACTTGGCTGGCGGACGCGGTCTCCTCCGAGTTTGCGGCGTTTGCCTGCGTAATCTGGTCGATTTGGGCCACGGCGGTGTTGATTTGCTCGATGCCCATGGAATGTTCCTTCGAGGCGGCTGCAATTTCGGAAATCAACCCTGCGACGCTTGAGGCGCTCTCCTGAATGAGTGCGAATGACTCGGTTACCTTGAGGCCGACCGAAACGCCGTTGTTGGCATTCTTCTGCGACAATTCGATGAGGGCCGCGGTACTCCGCGCGGCCTCGGCACTTCGTTGCGCAAGGTTGCGCACTTCCTGGGCCACGACCGCAAACCCCTTGCCGGCGTCTCCCGCCCTTGCGGCCTCAACCGCGGCATTCAATGCCAGAAGGTTTGTCTGGAATGCGATGCCGTCAATGGACTGCACGATCTTGGCGGTTTCGTCCGCCGACTGCTTAATCTCCGCGATGGCCGAGGAAAGCTGTTTGACCGCTTCGCTTCCGCCTGCAACGATCTTCTTGGCTTCATTCATCAGTCCATTGGCCTGCGCGGCGTTGTCCGCATTCTGATGCGTCATGGATGCCATTTCCTCGAGTGAGGCGGATGTTTCCTCGAGTGACGAGGCCTGCTCGCTCGCCCCGAGCGCGAGACTCTGGCTGGATTCGGCGATCTGGTCCGCGGCGCCGTCCACCTGGCGGGAACCGTTCGAAAGCGTCGCGACGGCAACGTGCAGAGGCCTCGCGATGGCCCGGACCACAACGTAGACCGCGGACAGGAGAACGAGCAGCATCCCCGCGCCGATGAGAATCGTCGCCCACATGATGCCATGCGCTTTGGCAAGGACCTTGTCGATGGGGGCAACCACGGCAAACGACCACGGGGTGGCTGTATCGCCGATGCGGATGGGTACGTATGCCGCGTAGGATGCCTCACCGCCCAGGGCGGATGGGACCATTTGATGCGCCTCCATCCCATTTGCGATGGCTTCCAGGATTTCCGGTGTCGCCCCGAAGTCTTTGATGTTTTCTCCCGCAAGCTCGGCTTTGGGATGGCCCACGAAAGTGCCCTCGTTGGCCACGAGAAATGCGTAGCCGCTTTCAAAGGGCCGGACTTCACTCACCAGGGCGGACATTTCCGTCAACACCACATCGATACCCGCCACGCCGATCACCCGGTCATTCTCGATGATGGGCACACAGACGCTGGTCATCAGCGCGTTGTCCGCATCGGGTTCGACGTACGGGGTCATGATGCATTCCATCCGGGTCTCCTTCGGAATCTTGTAGTACTCTTCATCCATGTACTCTTCATAGGTTCCCGTGCTGGGAACAAGGCTGACGGTCTTTCCCTCGCGTTTCGCGTAGGGCATGAAGGACCCCTCCACGCCATACTCCGTCCCTCCGGCAAACTGGGCATCTTTGCCGTCGAACATATCGGGCTCGAACTGGACCCACGCCCCGAAGTAGAAAGCCCTCGCCTCAACCACCTTCACCAAAGTGTTGAGAAACATCTGGCGGTCGATGCTCTCCCTGCGGCTGGCGGCGCTTTCAAACACTTTGCCCAACGCACGTGCCGCCGATAGGGCGTCCGTAAGTTCCGTCGCAATCCGTTGCCCGTTGTGAAGAGCAATCTCGCGGGTTTTGTCGTAGGCCTCGGTCCGCATTTCGCTGCGCGCTCGCATGGACACGAACCCCACCATCACGGCCACTCCGATGATGGCTACCGCGGAAATCTGCAACACCGTACGGATTTCCAGGCGTAAGCTCTTAAGCATGTCAATCTCCCTCAATTTCCAATACCGCAGTTCACCGTCGGGGTGCTCGCCCTTCAGGCCGACAACTTTGTTCCGCTTTCCGCAGCGACATCGCAGGGGGGAGCACGATCCGTACCAACTTGGCGGGCTTGCTGGAAGTTCCCGAGAAACAAGATGTTGCGTTGGGTAGTGCCTGCCTTCGAGCGGGACGCAGGGGTGGAAAGCAAATTGACGCCGCGGAAGCGCAGCGTTGTAAGTGCCCACCGTGCGGCGGTTTGCTGACGGGCGTCTTCGGCGGGATGGAAAGTGCTTTGTCACCACCCTGCGGCGGGCGGTGGTCTTCTACTTGTGCGGTAGAT
>JADLCA010000447.1 GCA_020847495.1 Candidatus Hydrogenedentota bacterium
TCTCGCCCGGGCCGCGGGGTGCGAGCCATGGGTAAAACTCGAGCTGACGCCCGAACCACGCTACCTGCTCCCCGATCCGATTGAAACACTGCGCGCCGCGGAACTGCTTGTGAAGGATGGATTTGTCGTGCTGCCATACATCCAGGCCGACCCGGTCCTCGCGAAGCGCCTCGAAGAAGCGGGCACGGCAACCGTCATGCCTCTGGGCGCGCCCATCGGCAGCAACCGAGGCGTCAAGACGCGCGACCTCATCCGGATCATCATCGAAAAGGCCCGCGTGCCGGTCGTCGTGGACGCGGGACTCGGCGCGCCGTCGCATGCCGCAGAATCCATGGAACTCGGCGCGGACGCCGTGCTCGTGAACACCGCCCTCGCCGATGCACACGATCACGCCGCCATGGCCCGCGCCTTCGCGATGGCCACCGAAGCCGGCCGCATGGCCTACCTCGCCGGGCTCGGCCCCGTCCGCGACACCGCCGAGGCGTCATCTCCCCTCACCGGTTTCCTCGATAGCCTGTAGTGCATTCAGGGTATCCTGGGGATCGGTCACTCGCTTCACGGCATTCGTCCGTCCGATCGGTCCTATTCGTCCGATCCGTCGGATAACCGCTAAAGACACAGGCGAGGGCGCCTGTGCCACACTCGCTTGCCCAGCCTTGGGTTTCTTCTTCTATTCTCCGGTCCTCGATTTGCACGAAGACCAGAAAAATCTCAAACAGCCAGGGGCCGTGGATAGCCGTGTGGCACAGGCGACGGCGCATGTGCCACACTCGCTTCCCCAGCCTCGGGCTTCTTCAATTCTCCGGTCCTTGGCTCGCACGAAGACCAGAAGAATCTCAAACAGCCAGGGGCCGTGGATAGCCGTGTGGCACAGGCGCCCTCGCCTGTGTCTTCAATCCGCAGACTCGCCTTCTCCCATCAGTCGCTTCAATTCGTCGATCGAGATGCGCCTTGTCCTTTGGATCTTCCTGCGCTCGCGCAGGCAATGCGGTATCGCTGTCAGCGTGTCGAAGCCCGCCGCTCCGAGCATGGCCAACGCGCGCACGAGCCCGAACTCCGTGCGCGCCGAGGACACCAGCCTGCGCGCCTGGTGCAATCGCTCACGCACGATCGACGGGAAGTTGCGCACGAATAGCGGCAATGGGAGATTCTTGATTATCAACAGCGCGTGGTTGCGAAAACACTGCCGCGAACGCCACCACGTCTTGCCGCCCAGGCTCGCAGAGCCGACATGATACGCAATCGCCTCGCGCACGAGATTGGCATCGAAGCCTGCGAGCCTCGCGCGGAAGTTCAGATCGCTGTCTTCAAAGTACGCGATGAATCGTTCGTCCAGCAGGCCCACGCGGTCGAAGACCTCGCGTCTGTACAGACCCGCTCCGCCGGAGACACCGAATATAGTCTTCGGGAATCGGAATCCTTCAAGACGCTGACGAAAACCAATTGCTTCCGGCCGCCCGTCTGCACGTTGCCGATCGCCCGCGGAGTAGATTGTGTCCGGGTCGTCGCGGAAAAGCGCCAGCGGCGCGAGCATTGCCGCAACGCCTTCGCACGCCGCTTCCATCAGGCGTTCCAAGCAATCCGCCGCAAGCGTCATGTCGTTGTTCAGTAGAAACACCCAATCGCCGGTCGCGGCGCGAATTCCCGAGTTGACGGCTGCGCAGAAGCCCGAGTTCTTCTCCAGACGCACAAGCCGCACGTCCGGCCATTCGCGCGCGACATAGACAGCGGTGTCATCTGTCGACCCATCGTCCACCACAATGATTTCGCCGGCTTGCCGCGATTGCGCCGCAAGCGACTTCAGGCATTCCGCGAGCAAGTCGCGGTGGTTCCAGGTTGGTATGACGACACTCAGAGTCGCGCTCATGACCGGGGCTCCATCCATACAATGGCCCGGTAGCACGCGCCGAAATGCATGAGGCACAACAGCGGCGTACACCATCGCAGGAAGACCTGGCACAGCGCATTGCCGCGTCCCGGCCACCCGCACATCAGGATGCGCCACATGAAGGTCCACACGCGCGCGTTGGCGTTCTTATCCACCGTGATACGACGCCCCGCGCCCGCGTGCCGCGCAATGGTATCTGCAATCTCCCGCACATCCGGCAGCGGGAACTGCGCGTGCTCTTCGAGCCATTTCAGTTGGCGTCCACAAAAGGCGAAGTGCTCCATGCGGATCATCTGTTCCGCGCGCGCAGCGGCCTCGCCGGAGGGAAAGCCTACCGCGGCGACGCCCGGCGCCGCGGTCACGCGGACGATCTCGCGCGCGGCGCGTTCACGCGTGTCCGCGTCGAAATGCTCAAACGTGTCGATGCAGACACAGACTTCGAACGCGCCGTCGCGAAAGGGCAATGCGCCCGCGTCCGCCACGACCGGAAGCACAGGTTGGGCCCCGCGCGCCGCAGCAAGATGCGCACGCGCCACGTCCACGCAGATCGTGCGCGTGCCGGTGAACCGCGCGAGGCCGTTCTCGTTTGCGCCGATTTCCAGCACGCGCGCGCCTTCACGCAGAAAGCGGCGCACGCGCCGCGCGACGGGCATGTAACGCATAGCCCAGTCCGGATAACCGCGCCCGTCCTTCTCGGCGTACGCGCGCAGTCTCTCACCGATTCCCTTGCCCACGCGCGTTCAGCCGCCTCCCCAGTCCACTTCGTAGATCTCCACGATCTCCCGGCCGCGCGCCTTCGGGCGCTCGATGTCAAAGCGCTGGAGCAACTGGAAATGCGCCGTGTCCGCACGCCAGGCTTCAAGCACCTCTCCCACGCCGGTTTCGCGAAACGCCGGTGACTCCGTAACATACGCCTCGGGATACAGCAGGTAGCGAATGCCATGCGCGCGCAGCCAGTCCAAGCGCTTCGCGCTATCCATCGGCACCAGCGGCTTCAATGCTTCAAAATTCACGAAGCTGGGCCCTTCGTAATAGTAGCCGCGCGGGTCAAGCGTAAGCAGCACTCCGCGCGTGTCCAGGTGTTCGTTTCCCCACGCAAACGCCGAATACCGTTCCACGCGGCGCGACAGATACGAGTCTCTGCTTTCCAGTCCCACCGCCGCCGGCAAGCGAATCATGGCCAGTGCGCCCGCGAGCGCAATGCCCACGGCATAGCACCCGCCCAGCACCAGCCATACAAGCGGTTTCAAGCGCGACGCGCGGCACGCCGACACAGCGCCCACAACGATCATCGGCGCGAAAAACGGCGCGAGATACCGCGCGAAGCGCCGGAAGAAGAACATGCAGGCAATACCCGCGCCGCTGAATGCGCCCACGCGCCGCGCCTGTGCTCCGCCTGCTATCAACCCTGGAATCCCCAGCAGCAAGAGCGCGAGCCCGGGCGAGTCCATCCATCCGCCGTATGCCCGCGGTTGCAGCACAACGCGAAGGGGAAACAGGATGAAGTCGAGCGCACCGGTGCCTTGAATCGATGAATGATTGAGGACCAACGCAGCGTCCACATCCGGCACGGTCGCGGGCCCAAACCACTGTGAAAACAACGGGTAGAAGGGATTGCCCGAGACGGCCGCGCTCCGCGCGAGCCACGGGAACGCCCCCAGCGTTGCGTACATCGAGAACAGCGTGACCGCGCGCAAGCGGCCCGTGCCGCGCTCCACGAGCGTCATCCCCGCCAACAGCGCGCAAGCTAGGTAGCCGGTGTGCCGCACTCCGCATGACGAGCCCGCCAGCAACCCGGCCATCAGCAGCCATGGCGTATGGCGGTCGTGCCGCCAGGCCAGCCATGCATTCAGCGCCGCGAGCGTTATGGCCGTGAACGCGAGGTCCAGCGACGGGTTTCCTGCCTGATCGATGAAAAGCGGCATCGTCGCAACCAGCGCCGCCGCGATGAGCCCGCAACGCCTCCCCTCCAATCGCGCGCCCATCGAGTACGCCATGCCGCACGCCAGCGCCGCGAACAGCCAGCTTACGAGGGTCATGCTGCGCTCGCCCTCGTAGATTGCCACAGCATAAAGGGTATGCATCAAGTGCGGATACGCGGAGTAATTGTTGCCGTCCACCAGCGCGATCTGTCCCGTGCGCGCGTAGTGCGCAGGCAATGCGGCGTGGGCCACGCCGGCATCCCATCCGGTCACTGGGGCAAGCGCGCAGATGAAGGTCATGAACAACACGCAGACAACAACGGCCAGCGATACGCGTTCGAGCCAATCGAGCGACGCCCTCACACCGCCGCACACGATCCACCCGCGCCGCGCGGCAAATGCAAGATGCACGGCACCCACGGCCGAAACGCCTGCCAGGAACCACCACGCCCCGCGCAGCGCCAGACTTCCAAACACCAGGGCCAGCAAGGCCGCTGCAATCAGGCCGATCATCACCCGGTAAGACAGACGCTCAACCCCGCCCGCGGCCGGGACAAAATGCGTGGTCCACGTCCCCAGTGCGAATGAAGCGAGTAGGAGAACGATGATACTCATGGCTGCCCGCACGATATCACGGCCCCTGCGGAAAGAAAAGACTCGCGCTTCCGCTTCGTTTCATTGGACGTTTTTGAAGCGCGGCGCAGTCAAGCCACTGCCAGAATGACCACCCCCGGGCTCTCAAAGAGTGACGATGGACGCGAGACGTTCCCCCTTCTCGGGAATGACGCAACAGGCAGACCATGTGCAGATCGACAAACGGACGCGCAACCCTGATACTGTCCCCCCGTCAGGAGGTGTCCGTGAACTGCCGCCTTGTATTCGGTTCAGGCATTGCGGACAATCGAACGCGTATATGCGGCTACGCTGCGTGGTCTGCCGTGTGGCACGGACTGCGATTCAAACAAACCGGAGGACGGCCCGTGTTTCGATCAATTGAGGACTTTCTGGCGACGTGGCGTCATGAGCAGGACGCGACTCACACCCTGTATGCGAAGTTGACGGATGCCTCCCTTGCGCAGCCAGTAGTGGAAGGCGGGCGCACGCTCGGGTTCATTGCCTGGCACACGGTTCAGACGCTGGGCGAGATGATGGCCCGCGTGGACCTGAAGGTCGATGCGCCCAGCGAGCATGAGCCGGTTCCCGCGCACGCCGCCGACATCGTCGCAGCGCTGGACCGCGCGTCTGAATCGCTATTGGAGCAGATCAAGGTGAAGTGGTCGGATGCGACGCTGCTGGAAGAAGATGACATGTACGGCGAGCGGTGGAAGCGCGGCACGACACTCCATGCGCTGGTGGCGCACCACGCGCATCATCGCGGACAGATAACGGTGTTGATGCGGCAGGCCGGCATCGCGCCCAGCGGGGTGTATGGGCCTGCGAAAGAAGAGTGGAAGGCGTTTGGGATGGAGCCGTTGCCGTAAGGGGCGCGCCCCCGCCCATGAAGGGCGGCCGGTGGACACGGACGTGCACGGACCGGCACGGACACATCCCCCTCGACCGTGCGGGCCTGCCCCCTTCAAAGGGGAACCTTGTGCGCGCGCCCTTCGGGCCGCGCGTTTTTGCGGCCCATGGCGTTCGTTTAATCATCCTGAAAACGGCAGTTGAATGGGACTGATACCGACTTTCGCGTAGGCTTTGCGCGCCGAGACTCATCTCTCCCGGCAGCGAAACACGGTGTCTCTCCCTCGCACGTTAAACCCGAGCGCGTTCAACTGCCGGGTTGGGGATCAGCCGATCCGGGTGCCGTCCGGGATGACCGCGTTCTTGAGAATGATCACGATGCCGTCGCGAATCGCGTAGCCATCGCCATCGGAGTCCGGCAGGGAGTCGGAACCGCGGATAACGACGTTCTTTCCGATACGGGCTCCCTTGTCCACGATGGCGTTGACGATCTCGGAATTCTCGCCAATTCCCATGGGGACTTCGCGGCGGTAGCTGCGTTCTTCCTCGTAGTAGTCGGCGCCCATGATGACGCTGCGCTCGATGCGGGCGCCGCACCGCACGACCATGCGGATGCCCACGATGGAGTCAATGATGGTCGCGTCGCAGATCTTGGTGCCTTCACACACCACCGAATTGGTGATGGAGGCGTTGCCAATTCGCGCGCCGGGCAGATACCGCGGCCGGCTGTAAATGGGTTTTCCATCCACGTGGAAGTCGAAGTTGGGGGTAGGCGAGGCCATCTGAAGGCTCGTTTCGTAGTAGGAGCGCACGGTCCCGATGTCTTCCCAATAGCCTGAAAACAGGTGGGACTGGACCCGGAGCCGATTGAGCGACTTGGGAATGACGTCCTTGCCAAAATCGATCCAGCTTGGTTCCGTACTTAGAATGCTCTCAAGCACCTGAGGCTTGAATACGTACACGCCCATGGAGCCGAGGTAGGGCTTGCCTTCCGCCTGCAACCCGAATTCCGAAAAAACCGCGTCCGGGGTTACGAGCCGTGCGAGATCGGCTTCGGCGTTGGGTTTTTCAACGAACTCGACGATGCGCCCTTCGCCGTCCACCTTCAGAATGCCGAATCCGCGGGCTTGTTCGCGCGTCACGGGGAGGGCCGCGACTGTGATGTCCGCATCGGATTTCAGGTGGGTCTCGAGCATGGTCCGGTAATCCATTCGATAGAGCTGGTCACCGGAGAGGATGAGGTACTGGCTGGCTTGCAGGTGGTTGATCTCGCGCAAGTGTTTGCGCACCGCGTCGGCCGTGCCCTGAAACCAATCGCCGCTTTCGGCCCGCAACTCGGCCGCGAGGATTTCGACGAAGCCCTTCGAGAAGTTGTCGAACTTGTAGGTGTTGTTGATGTGCCGGTGCAGCGAGGCGCTGTTGAATTGCGTCAGCACGAAGATCCGGTTGATGCCGGAATGAATGCAGTTGCTGAGGGGAATGTCGACGAGGCGGTAGCGTCCGCCGAGGGGCACGGCGGGTTTCGCGCGTTCGGCGGTGAGCGGGGAGAGGCGCGTGCCGCGGCCTCCGCCCAGTACCAGCGCAATGATCTTTTCGTTGGTTTCCCCGATATTGACGAGCTTCTGCCGGTTCCCCATGGTCTACTGCCTCTCTTGGTTGCGCCCAGGCACAAGGCGCCAACGGACTCCGCCTGGCTCCCGCCTCAGCTCAGCTGGAAGATGCGCTCACCGTATATGATTGCGATACTCGCCAGTCCCCAGAGCAAGACCGTAATCAGCAGCGGCGCATCCGTCAGGAGGGTGCGGCTTGGGTCGCCCCCTCCGCGCTTATGATGAACCAAGTAGAGGTAACGGAACAAGCCATATACCACAAATGGAAGGAGGAGATAGAGCTTGTCGGTGCCGGTGCGATGGATCACCTCGGGCGAACAGGTGTAAATGGTGTAGGTCAACAGGGTTGCTGCCGCGAGAATGACCATCAGGGAGTCAAGATACGGCACGCTGTAGTGTCCAAGGACCTCGCGATGGTTAACTGCCTCGGCGTCGAGCAGACCGATTTCCCGGCGGCGTTTCCCCAGACCGAGGAAGAGGGCCAAAAAAAGGGTACAGACGACGAGCCAGTTCGAGAAGGCAACGTCGAGCACGACGGCCCCGGCGATACCCCGGAGCACGAATCCGCCCGCGATGGCGAGCACATCGACCAGCATGATGCGTTTCAGCACGAAGGTGTAGCACAGATTGAGCGCAAGGAACCCCAACACCGCCAAGAGAAACCGGTAGCCCAGGAAGCAGGCCGGCGCCAGGCAGGCCGCCAGGAGCAAGATCAACAGCGTCCAGGCCGCGGGCACGGGCACGCGTCCGGAGGCGATGGGGCGGTTCCGCTTGTCGGGGTGGGCACGGTCCTTCTCGATGTCCACGAGATCGTTCAGCACGTAGACGGCGCTCGATGCCGCGCAGAGCACGAGGAAGGCGGCAAGACTGCGGAGGACCTGAGCGGGGTCCGTGAGCTGAAAGGCAAAGACCAGCGCCGCAAAGACGACGAAGTTCTTGGGCCACTGGTAAACACGCAGTGCCCCGGCGTAGGCGGCTATGAAGTTTTGGCGAGCGCTCATGATGGCGTCTCATTCTCCGTCAGCGGACGGCGCAAGTCAAGGACTGGGGGTCGGACGGATCGGTCCGATCCGTCCGATCCGTCCGATCGGTCTGAAATCTGTTTGCGCGTTGCGGAAGTTCGCGGAATATGGTTATAATAAGGGGCGATTGTGCGGGAGTCTTGAATCACAACGTCATCGGGAAGTCTGGAAAGGCACGTTTATGTCGGGTCATAGCAAGTGGAGCACCATCAAGCGCAAGAAGGGCGCCGCGGACGCCAAGCGCGGCAAGATCTTTTCCAAGCTGGCCAAGGAGATCACCGTGGCCGCCAAAATCGGCGGAGGCGATCCGGCGGGGAACCCCCGTCTGCGAACGGTGCTGATCGCGGCGCGCGGGCAGAATATGCCCAAGGACAACGTTGAGCGGGCCATCAAGAAGGGTACCGGCGAAATCCCCGGGGTGGTGTATGAAGAGATCCGCTACGAGTGTTACGGAGCCGCGGGTGTCGCCGTCATCATCGATGTCCTCACGGACAACAAGAACCGCACGGTGGCCGAAATCCGCCATGCCGTGACCAAGAACGGCGGGAGCATGGCCGAAAACGGGGCCGTGAGCTGGAATTTCGAGCGCAAGGGCGTGATTTCGGTATCCAAGACCGGCCGCACCGACGACGAGATCTTCGAGAAGGCCGTGGAAGCCGGGGCCGAAGACGTGGACACCGAAGGCGACATGTACGAAATCACCACGGAACCATCTCAACTGCACGCTGTCACGGAAGCCTTGGAAGCCATGGGGATCAAGTCGGAGAACGCGGAACTCACGATGGTGCCCAAGACGACGATCAAGGTCGAGGGCGCCAACGTGGGCCAGGTTCTCCGGATGATGGAAACGTTGGAAGACCACGACGACGTCCAGAACGTCTACGCCAACTTCGACATCTCCGACGAGGAGATGGCCGCGGCCGTCGAGTAGCGGGGTGCGCGTCCTGGGGTTTGACCCGGGCACGGCCACCACGGGCTACGGGGTAGTCGAGGGAAAAGGGTCCCGGCTGACCCACATCGCGCATGGCGCGATCACGACGCCCGCGGGACAACCCTTCGCCACACGCCTGAAAACCATCTACGAGGAGTCCTGCCGCCTTATCGAGGAGTACCGGCCGGATGCAATCGCGCTGGAGAAGCTCTACTTTTCGCGCAATGTGACGACCGGTATCGCCGTGGCGCAGGCGCGCGGCGTCATTGCCCTCGCGTGCGAGCTGGCCGGAAAACCGGTCGGCGAGTACAGCCCCCTGGAGGTGAAGAACGCCGTGGTGGGCTATGGCAAGGCCACAAAACAGCAGATCCAGGAGATGGTGAAGATTCTCCTGTCCCTCAAAGAACGCCCCCGCCCCGACGATGCCGCCGACGCCATTGCCCTCGCCATCTGCCAAATCCACGCCGGTCGCAGCCCCGGCCGGTAGACGGAAGAGGGGTAGAGTCTCACGAGGGCGCGGCGCGCCCGTAACCAAACCGGGAGGTTCCTCCATCGATTTCACCGTTTTTGGAAAGAGACCCAGCAAGGGGGAACGGGTGTCTCGCCCGTGATTGGAATGCACTTCAATGCGGAGGTGCGGAGTTCGCAGAGGAACGCAGAGAATCAAATGGGCGAAGCCAGAGAGGGAGGAAGAGTTCGTCCACAGATTGCACCGATTTACACAGATTTGAAGAGAAGAGATGAAATCGAAATGGTGACAGGATCTCACGAATCTGAACGTGAGTGGCACAGATGAACGCAGGGGATATGGGAGCGGGGATCTAACCCGGATTGCTTACACGCACGCACCGCTGCTCGATCAATCCCAGTCGAATTAGCTGTTTCCATGACCTTGGCACGTCCTCTCTGCTTACACGTTGTGCGTGTGAGAATTCCTCTCGAGTGAGCCTGTGGGCCATTGCTAGAGCATGTCTCACCGCCCGCTACGCGGGGGGCGGTGAGATATGGGGACTAACCGGTGGGCCGTGTATTGCGGCCTGAAAGGCCAAAACCATACTAGCCCTGGACGCAGCGAAGCGGAGCCCAGGGTCATAGGTCCCCCCTCCGATCCTGAGCGCTGAAGGTGCGATGCAATACACTTGCGGCCTCCTCTGGCCGTTGGTGATATAATACGGACAATGATATGGCGCATGAAGCCGGAAGTGCCCGCATGATGGCGAGGCGTATTACTAGGGACCGGGAGCGCAGGAATGAACGGAGCTATTAAGACAAAAGTCATCGAGAAACTGGAGAGGTTACCCGAGCATCTGCAGCGTGAAGTGTTGGCATATGTGGAGGCGCTGCAGACGCCCGAGCGCCCCGGTGTGCCTGGCAAGCAACTGCTGGATTTCGCGGGCGTTGTGTCTTCTCAAGACGTCGATCTGATCCAGCGAGCGATAGATGACGGGTGTCGAGGTTGAGTTTCGCTACACATCGTCTGCGCGAGATGCGGTGTCACTCCCGTTCACCTACTGGCTTCGCAGTGAGGTACTTTTCCGCGTCTTGGCGGCTTGGCGAGAGTAAAGGTCCGGGGCGCGTCTTCAGCCTTCGCAGACGGCATTGGCGACAATCTGCAGATCGTCGGCGTTGACTTCGCCGTTGCCGTCGGCGTCGGCGTAGGTGCTCTTGGATTCGCCGAGGATGGATGCCACGACCAACTGCACGTCGACGGCGTTGACCTTGCCGTCGCCGTTGATGTCGGTCTTGACGATGAGCGGTTGCAGTTTCACGTTGACCCGGGTCGCACGGCCATCGGCCACCACGACATCGTGCCTGCGCTTGTTCTTGTAGCCGGGCGCGGAGAATTTCAGGGTGTACGTGCCGGGCAGCAGCATGCGGTGATAGTCGCCCGCATCCGGGTCCGTGAATCCGGGCTGCTCATTGCCGATGACCTCGACCTTCGCGTAGATGGGTTCCAAGGTTAGCTTGTCGCGCACGAGCCCGCGCACGCCGATATCGGCCGCCTCCAAATACGCGAGCATGGATTCCCTGTTGTCGTCCCACAGGTCCGGCAGCGCGCTGGCGGAAGGCGTTTTGGTGGTGGATAGCTCGATGGTCACCTCGTTGCACGCGGCGTAGCGGTAGTTCCAGTCCTGCATGCCGCCGTCCACCTGGTACCACACGGACCCGTTTGTGATGCCCTTGGGATAGCTGGGCGACGAATTCGTGTACATGGGGGTGTTGTGGATCGAGTAGCGCTCGGAGATGTTCTCGAACAGCAGGTCGTCGGGCGTGGGCGCGTCGTTGCCCGAACCCTTGCCATCGTCGTCAAAGGGGTAGTTCACGAGCAGCGCGCCCGTGTGGAGGTTCGCGGACAGCGTGAAGCTGTTCTCCGCGGTCCACTGCATAATGTGCTGCACTTCCGGCTGCCTGCCCTGCACGTCGACCGGGGCGCCGTCGAAGAGCGTGCCGGAGAACTCGCTTGGCCACGATGGAAACGCGCGGTTCAGGTCGATGCCGTTGGCGTTGTACCGCGTGCCGGCGGTGAGACCATCCGGGTTCATCAGCGGGACGATCCAGATTGCGGTGCGGTTCACGGCGCGCGTGACGCGGCCGTTGTTCCCATAGTGGCCAAGCAGGTAGTCGATCAAGTACAGACAAAGTTCGGCGCCCACGGGTTCGTCGCCGTGGATCGAGCCCACGTACTTGAACTCCGGCTCGAATTCCTCCGCGTCCGGATTGTCCGTGATGAGCATGGCCCAGAGTTCCCGCCCCTGGGCGGATTGGCCCAGCGAAACCAGCCGGCAGATGTCGGGGTTCACTGCCTGGGCAGAGCCGTACGCGTCCGCATAGGCGGCCAGCGCGGTGGTGAGGTCGGCGTAGGAGTGGTACTGGCCCAAAGCCTTCGCCCCGCCTTTCGGAGCGAGGGGACTCGGTTGCTGTTCGATGACCGTGTAGTCGTAGCCGTCCACCTTCAGCCAGAGCAAGTCGTCGACGCTGGCGTAAATGGTCAGGCGGTTGCCGTTTACGTTGCCGACGGAGAATCCATTGGCGGAAAGCGCGTCGATTTCGGCGGGGCTGTCCACAGTGACTTCGACCACATAGATGGGTCCCAGGTGCGGACGCGGCCCTTCCGCGGCGCCAGCCATGCACAGCATGAGCGCGCAGGATACGGCGACGGCGTGTGTCCGAATCGTCATCGACTGAACCTTACCCCAACTCTCCGTACTGGACGCGGGCCGCAGGAGTTTATTCGACCGGCCCGCGCGACATGCAGGTGGACACAGCGTCCACGCGGTACATGGCGTACTGCGCACCCTCACGGAGGAATTGTACCCGGAATCTGAGAGAGACGCGGGAATATTCCCTGAGCTCTATCAAGGTAAGCGTATTTTGTGTTCTTGTCAACAGTTTATACTATATTTGGGTATTTGGCAAGGGGATATCCAGCGTAAATAACTCGATCTCGTCCCGCAGTCTCCAGCGCTGAGCTAGCCAGAAATCCATCCCTTCCCTATTGTTGGCGAGTACGAAGAGGTGGCAACGGCGGATCCCGAAGGCTCTCAGGGCGTCGACGGCCGCATCGGCGAGGGCTGTCCCTATGCCCCTGCGGCGGAGGTGGGGAACTACGGCCAAGTGGTAGATGAAACCCCGGCGTCCGTCATGGCCGCAAAGGATGGTGCCCACAAGCTCGCCCTCAGCCAAGGCGACAAAGCTCAGGCCGGGATTCCGGTCCAGGAAGATGCGGATGCCCTCGGGGGTGTCGTCTTCGTGACTAAGTCCAATTCCCGGCGTGGTGTACCAAAGCTTGTGCGCAGCGGGAAAGTCTGCGAGTTCAAAGGGGCGGATTGTAATGCTCATGGGGTGATGCGGGGCCTTTCATGGAAGAACGCAGACGAACACGGACTAACACAGAAGCGAATCGACGAGCAATCATGGCTGTTCGCGGGGATCCATAGCGGAATCGGGGGAGCCGGTGGGCGCGGCCGCGTTTGCGGGGAGAGCCGCTTCGGGGGCATCCAGGAGGCCGGAGGCGCCGCTATCCACGGGCAACGCGCGCTCGGGGGGGAAGAGGCGGCGGACCACGTCGCTCATGGGGGCCTGCATGATTTGGGAACGGTGACCTTCGACCTCGCGCAGCAGCGGCTCCAGAACCTGATCGACGCGGAGGTCCGAGGGCTCGCGGCCCGCGTCCCGCAAGGCGGCGACTACATTCCCGATGGTGATTTTGTCGAGGGAACGGGCCGGGGCGAAGGTGATGGGCTCGCCCGCGCAACGCCGGACGAGGCCAGCCTCGTCCAGCTGGCTCAAGGTCTCGTTGAGCAAGCGCAGGGGGACATTCCATTCCTCGGCGGCTTGGTCCGCGGCGAGGCCGGACTGGCCGGTTTCGAAGCGGCGGGCGACTTCCAACATGGCGCGCAAGGCGACGGCTTCGCGATAGCCGTGGCTGGCCCCAGCCGCGAGGCGTTCCATCGCAAAGGTCTTTTCGTTCTGGTAGGCGAAGGTCAGTTCCGCGCCAAAGAGCAGGATGGTCCAGCTCAGGTAGATCCAGATAAGCAGCAGCGGGAACAAGGCGAAGGTGGAGTAGACCATGCTGTTGCGGCTCAGGCCGTATTGCAGACCGAAATAGGCTGCCGAGGTCAGGCTCCACAAGGTGCCAGCAACAAACCCTCCGAGCAGGGCATAGCGCCATTTGACCTTGGTGTTGGGAACGAGCGCGTACAGCGCGGTGAAGGCCAGTGATATGACCCCGAATTGCAGAACGCGAACGCCATACGAAAACCCGCCGAGACGCTCCACAAAAGACGAACTGCCCAGGGCGGCGGTCAGGCCGATGATACCCATCACGACAAACGGCAACAGGATGGTCACCATCATGTAGTCGCTGAACATGCGGTACCACGAGCGGGTAGCCCGCAATCCCCAGATCGAGTTGAAGGACGATTCGATGTTCTGCATGAGCCCGAAGATTGCGGTGAGGATGAAGATCAGGCCCAGTGTTCCCAGTGCCTTCGGGTTGGCATTCCGGCTCGCAGTGTCCAGGAGCCAGTCGATGGGGTTCTGATAGGTGGCGCCATTTGTAGTCACGGCCCCGGCTGCATCCGGGGTGGCGCCAGTCCCCGGAGCCGATGGGCTCCCCATGGTTTCCGTAAGGCCCGGCACGACCAGATCGATGATCTCTTTCAACTGGCGGTTGGGGTCGCCCGAGGCCTCAATATGGAGTTCCTTGCCGCCGGTCCATTGTACCGCCCACTCGGCAATGCTCGGGCCGAGGTCGAACTGCTGGATGACGAAGTACATCACCGCCAGAAACGGTACGAGCGAGAGGAGCGTGGTATACGTCAGCGCCGCGGCCCGCAGGAGCAGGGCGTCCTGCACCATGTTCTTCATGAGCAGAATTATGACGCGCACCTGCTTGATGACGAACCCGTAGGGGACTTCCTCGCCGGGGCGGCCGACGTACCACACGTCGTGGGTGACGAAGCGCCTTCCCCGGTCCAAGGCCTCAAACGCGCGCTGCACGTAATCTCTCATGCATCTATGCTACACGGAGGGGCCGCCCGTTGCGAATCGGACTGAAGACACAGGCGAGGGCGCCTGTGCCACACGCGCTTGCCTTGCTTTGATTGCTTCTACTCTTCGTTCTGTTTCTGGTTTGTCCACAAGCACCAAGAATTCCGGATAGACAAAGGACTGGAGATAGACGTGTGGCACAGGCGCCCTCGCCTGTGTCTTGATCCGGGCCGAATTCAGCGGATTGGACCGAGCAAACAAGAGATGCGAACTGCTATTGACCCCGCCGTCGTTGCGGGGCATGATGGGCGCGCATTGAGACGCGAATGCCAAAGAGGACCCTTCCATGAATCTGCTTCTTGTGATTGCTGGCGTCCTGTGCGCGGCGGAGCCCGGACTCGTCCGCTTTGATCTCGAGAAGTGTCTCGCGGACCTGCCAGATGATTCCGTACTGCGCTACGACGTGGTGAAGATGACGGCGTCCTTGCAGGGCGTGGTGAATCGTGACGGGCCGCGTTTGGCGGTTCGCTTCCTGCATGGCGCAGGCACCAACATCGACGACTACTGGTTCACGAAGCTGCGCGAAGGCTGGTTGAAAGACTTGCCGGTCGAGGAGGTGAACTCCCTCGAAGACCTGCTTTCCCGCTTCGCGGGCGATATCGACGGCGTCGTGGTGTGGGACCCGGCCGTCGTCGCAACGGCGAATGTGGCCGCGACTGTGTGCGGTGTGGAAGGCTGGCTACCCGTGCGCGCGGATTCCGCGTTGTATGCGCGTATCGTCGAAGGAGGCCCGCACCTGCCGGTGCGTTTGTCGCTGGTGGGCAAGTTTGACGGCTCGATCTCGGGCAGCGCCAAGATCGACGCGTACCAGTGGGCCAAGGAAAACTATCTGGACAAGGGTAAGTGCCACCCGGCGCTCTTGGCGTACTTCATCGACGCGTACACGCAGCAACCCGGCACGCCGGGTTTTCACTACCCGGATCTATTCAATGCGACTCTTGCGAACCACGATTACTACATCGCAAACCGCGCGTTCTTCTTCGATCTGAGCCCGTGGGCCGATGAAGCGCCCGTCGATGATCCGCGGCAGCCGCTCGGCGCGGATAAGCAGATGCTCACCGCGATTCTGCGCGACCAGGTTGAACGGAATGCAGGCAAGGCCTTCACCACGGTCGGCGGCTTCGTGCCTTGGAACCTCAAGTACACGTCGCACGGGGCGGCAGGAGGCAAGCACGAGCCGGTGCCGAGCGAATGGGAGTATGCGGGGATTCTCTCCGCGCACAACGCGATCATGGACGCCGATGCCCTCGGGCTCGCCTGCCTCACCAACGCGTCCGCCTACATGCACTTCCCGTTGCAGCCGCGCTATGAGCAGAACGCGCGCCCCGTGCCGGGCGAACTCGAGCCCAAGACCTACGTGCTCGTGTACATGGGCGATTACGACTCCGCGGCCTGGCTGTCCAGCAACATCCCGTCAATTTGGGACGACCCCGCGCGCGGCCAGATGCCGATGGCGTGGGCCTTCAATCCGAATCTTGCGGCCCGCGTGCCGTACGTGTTCGATCATGTCTACCGCACGAAGACGGCGAATGACTGGTTCATTGGGGGTGACTCGGGTGCGGGCTATCTCAATCCCAACCTGCTCACGGGTCAGCGCCTTGGCAGCGGCGTGCCGGATGCGCTCGACATGTGGGTCCAGCACAATCTCGAGTCGTATGGGCGCTTTGACTACGACATCACCGGTTTCGTGATCAATGGCTTTCACGGGGACATGCCGCTTGCGGTGCAAGAGGCGTATTCGCGCTTCTCGCCGCGCGGCGTCGGCATGCAACTGGGATTTGCGCAACCGGTCGTGAACGGCACCCCATTCCTGCGGCATGTGAGCGACATCTACCCGAAACGCGACAAACTCGGCGAGACCGCCGCGGAGATGGTGCGCTTCGCGAAGCCGGAGAAACCACAGTTCCTCATCTACCGCATGATTCTCCAACGGCCCGGTACCGTGATGGCCGTGCGCGACCACTTGAACGCGGATTACCCGGACGCGCGCTGGGAGTTCTGCGATCCCTACACCTTCTTCGACCTGTACAAGCGATCGCTCGGCGCGGAGTAGATTGCGCTCGCTACTGGCGCAGCGCCTCGGCGAGGCGGTCGGCCACGGCCTGGCGTCCGGTGTCGCGCAGGTGCTCATCGGGATGACTGCCGCGGATGAAGCAGGTTCCCGGCAATGCCTCGGACATGTCGAGCAGTTGCACGCCCCGCGCCGCGGCCGCCTGTTTGAAGTGCGCGATGTTCTCGCGTGCGCGTGCCCGAAAGCGGTCGCCGAGATAATGCTCTCCCGTTTCCATGTCCAGCGGCGTGACGTAGGGCAATGCGCGAATCCCCGCGCGATTCAGCGCGTCCAACGCACGTCCGAACTCCACGAGGGTCTGGCTCTCCGGCGTCAGCGAATACATGTAGAAGAATGTGACGAGCCGGGCACGCTGCTCCTCCGTGGTGCGGGCCTCGGCATGCGGCTGGTAACTGCCCACTGGTCCGAGATTCGCGAAGCCATCCAGTACCGGTAGTTTCTGAAAGTCTTCTGTGAGAACAGGCCGGAACGTGAAAGCCTTGAATGACGCCAGGGGCCTGTAGGCCACGTGAAAAAGGACGTAGTCGTGACGCAGGAACAGCAGCTCCTTGTCAAAGTACCGGTAAGGCAGGGTCTCGAGTTGCGGCGCCACGAGACGCATGTTGATTGGAAACACGACAGTCCCGACGGGGACGTCCTTCTCTTCGAGATACGCGGCAACCGCCTCGTAGAAAGTCAGATTGCATCCCCCGTCGTAGACGTGAACGACACGAAGGTCCGGGGCGGCGCGCTGCAGCATCTCCGGCGTGCTGGAGAGATCCGCATCGCCCTTGCCCGTGGCCATGGTGCTATCTCCTAGAAACAACACGTCCGCAGGGTCATCGCGAAGCTCCATGATCTTGAGCACAGCTGGCGGGATGTCGCCCGGCCACTCCAACCAGTAGATTGCCATCTGCCCCGCGCACACGAGCGCAATCAACACGGCGCAGCGCGCGAAGAAGCGCAACCCTGCGCGGCGATCAGAACTGGAAGTAGATGAATGAGGCTTCATTCACAACCCCCAAGTTCATGACGATGAGACACAGTAAGGCATAGGCGGGATAACGCACCCATGCGGGACTCTCGTTGATTACGCGATCAAACCAGGGCTTCTCCGAGGCCCATTCGCCGATAAGGAGCACGGCGAGCGGCCAGCATATCGTGATGAGATTGTCCGGGTAGATGCGCAGGCGCGCTTCAAGCGCGAGCCAGCCTCCCGGACCCAGGAAGGCGTCCCAACCCTGGAATGAGCCCACACAGATGTACACGGCCTCCTTGATCGAGCCCGCGCGGAAGAAGACCCAGCCCACGTTGACCAGTGCGAAGGTGACCGCGATCTCGATCGCGGCGCGGACGCGCGGCAAGCGCGCAAGACCCGTCTTTGCGTAAAGCCACTTACGCGGCCGCGCGGTCCATTGCTGCGCGAGGTAGTAGGCGGCGTGCAGCAGGCCCCACACCACGAAGGTCCAGTTGGCCCCATGCCACAGCCCGCTGAGTCCGAACACGGCGAGGATATTGACGGATTGGCGGCCGCGTCCGGCCCGGTTGCCGCCCAGCGGGATGTAGACGTAGTCGCGGAACCACGTCGACAGCGAGATGTGCCAGCGGCTCCAGAATTCCTGGATCGAGCGGGCCGTGTACGGGCGGTTGAAGTTGCGCATGAGATCGACATTGAGCGTGCGGGCGGTGCCGATTGCGATGTCGGAATAGCCCGAGAAATCGCAGTAGATCTGGAACGCGAAGCAAACCGTCGCAATGATGAGGATGGGGCCTTCGAAGTGGAAGGGGGTCTCGTAAACGCGATTCACGACGATGGCGAGTCGGTCCGCAATCACCATCTTCTTGAAGAGGCCCCAAAGGATCAGGCGCAATCCGCTGTACATCAACTCCGAATCAAACGCGAAATGCTGCCTCAACTGGGGCAGCAGCGAACCGGAGCGCTCTATGGGCCCCGCGACCAGTTGTGGAAAGAAGGTCACGTAGAGGGCGAAGCGTCCGAAGTTGCGTTCCGGTTCTTGTCTTTCGAGAAAGACATCGATCGTATAACTCATGGATTGGAACGAGTAAAACGAGATGCCCACAGGCAGCAGCAGATTCATCAATGGAATGTCGGCCGGCAGATGCGCCAAGTCGCAGACCCACCCCGCGCTGCGCAGAAAGAAGTCGAGATACTTGAAGGTGAAGAGCAGGCCGAGATTGGACGACATGCTGAGGATGAGATACAGGCGCCGCCTGCGCGGGTCGCGCGTGGCCCCGAGGGCAAGCCCGGCCCAATAGTCGATTGTCGTGCTCATGAGGATGAGCACGATGTACGCGGGCTTCCACGCCATGTAGAACGCGTAACTCGCGGCCAGCAGGAATACCCACTGCCAGCGCCACGGAAGGGAGAAACATACAATCAGCACGAGCGGGAAGAAGATCAGAAACTCGATACTGTTGAAGAGCACCGCGCCCCGCCCCTGTTGGAAAACATGAACCCGCGAGTGTTCCGGACACCTCCCCGCGCGAATCGCAGCACCTTACCGCAGGCGCGCGCGTGCGCGCAAATCGCGCGGGGGCCGGTGCGATCTGCGCGCTACGGGTAGAAGGGCTGGCAGGCGCGGGCGATGAGCATGGAGTCCTCCGCAAGTGCGCGCGCTTCCTCGTCGCGGCCGGTCTCAGCCAGCATTTCGCACAGGCGCTCGCGGGGTGCGGCATTCATGGGCTGGCGCGCCATGCCATCGTACAAGGTGGCAATCGCTTCTTCTCTTCGGCCTGAGACCCACTGAAGTTCCGCGAGGAGGTCCATGCCGCCGGTATTGTGCGGGTCGAGGAGGCCGGCCTGGGCAAGGTGTTCCTCCGCATGCGACGGCTCTCCCTGGCCCGCGAGCACATGCGCCATGCGGATGTGCGCTTCCGCGTGGAGCATGGCCAGTGTGGCGGTCTTTTCGGCCACGGCGCGTTGCCACCGGATGAGGAAGGGGTATCCGCTCGATCCCACCAGATACTGTGGTCCTTCGAGGGACGTGGCGAGCAGGGCCAGATTGAGGCTGTCCACCTCCTGGCTGACGAGCTGGCACGCGCGCGCGGCGGTGGCGAGATTGAGGGCGCACGGTGCTGAACTGGGTGCGAGGCGCTGGGCCTGGGCGAAAGCCTTCAGGTATCGAATGCGCCGCTGCGCGTCGTCGCCTGCGTCGCTGTACGCGTTGGCGAGGTGCTGTCCGAGGGAGGTCCAGGCGCGTGGGTCGTTGGGGAGAGCCCTCATCATGTGGGGCAGCAGCTCGCATTCTATCGCGTGGTACACGTTCCATTGCGAGAAGGCGTACATCGTGAAATCCTGGTACAACCGCTCTTCAGGCGCTAGATCGCGGAACGGGCGGCCGCTTGAAGGTAACGTCGCGGCGCAGTCGATGAGTTCCGTGAGGCGGTTCTCGCCGGCAAAGCGCTCGACCTTTGCCATCCCCCGTTCGGCGATGGCACTCGCTTCGCCGGGATGGGCAAGGTAATGGGCGATGCATTCTTCGAAGTTCGCTTGGTTGTACAGCACAAGGTCGCGGGCCGGTTCAAACCAGTTCCTGACTTCCAGGTTATCTTCTTCGAGCAAGGCCAGAGAACCGCACGCCATCGTCTCGAAGACGCGCAGGTTCAGTTCGCCCCGGATCGAATGATTGAACACGATCCGCGCACGGCTCAGGAGACGCCCGTAGTCTTCGCCGTGAACCTGCGTCGCGATGACAATGCGATAACGGCTGGAGAGGCGCGCGAGGCGTTCCAGATAGCGGGCCCTGACCGAATGGGCCGTGTGGTTCAGGTTGCCCACAAAGGCCACGTCGATGTCCTTGGGTTCCGGATAAGGTCTGTGGAACTTCGTGATTTGGGAATAGAGCGGGAAGAGGTGGTGGGGCGACACGAGGCTGTTCTTCAGAGCGCGCACCCCCGGCGTATCGCATAGCACGGCGTCGTAGCGCGCGAGATTCGTCTCCAAGAGGGGGTAGAAGACGTTCCAGTCGGACACCAGCGCCACCGTGGGGATTTGCACCTCCTCGATGTGCAAGGGCGGCGGGTGAATCTCGGGCATCCAGCAGAGAAGCAGGCCGGGCCGCCAATCCCGGCTTATGCGGGAGATGAGGGCCGGAGCGTCTTCCTCGCGCGGATCGTAGCGGTAGTAAGCGTTTTCGAAGTTCCCGGCGGTCCGCACCTCATGAGGGCCTGAATAGCGGTCCAGGCAGTCGTAGCTGCTGAAGAAGGGCGTGCCATGTGACAATACATTCATCAACGATGACTCTCGATTAAAGCCTGAGGTGACATCCCACTGACTTTCAACGTGTTACCGCGCAATCACCAAACCGTCAATCCGGTGGAATCGCGCTCCATGCGCTTCGACACAATTGACAGGTGGCCCTCTTTATTCTATAGTTGATCAGCGGGCATTAGGTAACCTACGGCGCTGACGGAACGCGTTCATAATCGGGGAGTTCAGAGCCCATGGCAGAGGTGTGGATTTCCGATGTCCGCGAGAAGGTGTGGGCATTAGACGAGGTGGCCACCCTTCCTTCCACGCTGGTGCGCATCCTCTCCGTTGTGCAAGACGAATCCACGACCGCACTCGACCTCGCAGCGGAGATTTCCGCCGATCCCGCCTTGACGATGAAGATCTTGGGGACCGTGAATTCGAGTTATTATGGATTCCATCGCCAAATCAACAGTATCCCCGATGCCGTTGTCATCCTTGGATTTGACGAAGTCGAGCGGCTCGCGCTGGCCATTTCCGTAATCAACCTATTCGGCAGGGACCGCGAGAGCGCGCGGGCCCTGCACATGTTGTGGAGGCATAGCCTGGCGTGTTCGGTGGTGGCCGGCTGCCTCGAAACCCACTTCCGCTCCAGGCTTGCAAGGGTAAACGGCGCGCACATCGCAGGACTGCTCCACGATATCGGCAAGGCGGTCATCAACCAGTTCTTCCCCGAGGCGGTGGCGCCGGTGGCGCGGCTGGTGCAGGAAGACGGCCTCACGCTGTGTGAAGCCGAGCGGGAAATTCTGGAGGGCTGCACGCATTGCGAGGTCGGCGCGTGGGTGGCCGAGCGATGGGCTCTGCCCAAGGATCTGGTGGAAAGCATTGCCATGCACCACACCCCGGAGTTGGTGCCCCCGGACCATCTGTTGACGCACACCACGCATCTGGCGGATGCCATCTGCAACCGGGTGGGCATCAAGACCATGAACACCGGTGTGCCCTGTGAAGTCTCGCCGAATCTCTCCCCCGAACTGGACGTGGACAACAATCTGGTCGCTCAGATCGAGCAGCGTCTCGACAAGCAGCGCGGCCTGATCAGCGCCATGGCCGCTGGCGGAGCCTACTGACGGGCAACGGACCCTGTGTTTCGCTGCGCCAGGCCGGACCGGCCGGGAGCGCCGGCATCCCTGCCGGCTCTTGGAGAGGCTTCCTCTCGCAAAGGCGCAAAGGCTACTCCAATAGAGACACAGGCGAGGGTGCCCGTGCCACACGCGCTTGCTTGGCCCGCAGGGATTCTCCCCATCTTGCCGTCCTTGGTTTGCACGGAGAATTCAAGCGTTTCAGAGAGGCGAGGTATGGTAGACGGACGTGTGGCACAGGCGCCCTCGCCTGTGTCCCATTTCCATTTCCCGCAGGCAAGCCTCCGCTCCAGAAGTTAGTGCCATTCGGGACTGACCCCGTCTTTCGCGTAGGCTTTGCGCGCCGAGACTCATCGCTCTCGGCCGCGAAACACGGGGTCTGTCCCCTCACCCATGACGGGTCAGGCTTCCGCTGGCACGGTATCGCCGATGGTGAGGGCGGCGTGCACGGCCGCAATGAGATCGGAAGCCCGGTAGGGTTTCTGGAGGAAAGAAACCGGCAGCTTTCCCAAGAACCGCTCAGTCCACTCGGGTTTTGCGTATCCGCTGGACAGGATGACCGGCACGCAGGGCCGGGTCTGGTGGATGTGTGCCAGCACCTCCTCGCCGCTCATCTTGGGCATGGTCAAATCGAGAATGACCAGGGAGATCTCATTCCCTTGCCGTTGGATGAGCGCCATCCCTTCCTCGCCATCCTTTGCCGTGAAGACCTGGAATCCCGCAAACTCAAGACTGCACCGGGCCACGGAAAGCACGATGTCCTCGTCGTCAATGACCAGGATCGTGCCGCGGACTTCGCCCAAGGGCGCGCTCGCGGCGGGCGTTTCCTGCGCGGGCACGACCTTTCCCGCGCCGGGAAAGAGCACACGAAAGCAACTTCCTTCCCCGGGTGCGGACGTGACCTGTATGGCGCCGCGATGGCTCTTCACAATTCCCGCGGTCGTGGACAGGCCCAGTCCTCTGCCCGGGAACTTGGTGGTGAAGAAGGGGTCGAAGATGCGCTCCAGGGTCTGCGGGTCAATCCCTCGCCCAGTGTCCGATACATCCACGTAGGCGTACACGCCCGGTGCCAACCTGTCGTTGAAGTAGGCGTCGACTCCGTCGTCGCGGGAGATCTCGAGTTGTCCCGCGGATACGGTAATGACGCCTTCCTTGTCGCCGATGGCATCGGAGGCGTTGGTCAGGAGGTTCATCACGACTTGCCGGATCTGGGTGGGGTCGCCGTCGATAGCGGGCAACTCGCTGCCGAGTTCCAGCAGAAGGCGGGCGTTCTTCGTAATCGAGGCGGAGAGCAGATGGCCCATTTCATCGACCAAGGCCCGTAGATCGATACGCTGGGTGGCCACGTTTCCTTTGCCCGAATACGCAAGGATCTGTTGGGCGAGTTCGGCGGCGCGCTGGCCGGCGCGGTCGGCCTGCTCGATGCTGTCGCGGCCGGGCGCATCGGGGGGCAATCTCATAAGGGCCAGGCTCGTGTGGCCGAGCACGCCCATCAGGAGGTTATTGAAATCGTGGGCGATACCGCCCGCCAGCACGCCGAGGCTCTCGAGCTTCTGCGTGTGCTGCAGCCGTTCCTCCAAATCGTGGCGTTCGCGTTCGGCCCGTACGCGGCCGGTCACGTCACGGTCCACGGCGAGGATGGCGGGCTCCCCCTGGTACTCGATGAGGGTTGTGTAGATGTCCACGAAAAGGCGTTCGCCGGTTTTGGTGACAAGTTCGCCCTCGCAATGGTAGCGGCCGTTCGCCAATTGGAGCTCGAGGCGTTTCTCGAAATCCGCGGCGAACTCGGGCGCGTCGAACTCCACGGTTCTCATGGACAGCAACTCTTCGCGCGAATAGCCCATCCGGTCGATCGCGGCCTGGTTGCAGTCGAGAATGCGCCCGTCCAGATCGTGCACGAACACCGCATCCTGGATCCCTTCGAAAAGCGTTTGCAGCCGCATCTGGGAAGTGCGCAACTCCGTTTCGATCGCTTCGCGTTCGGCAATCTCGCGCAGCAGGTCTTCGCGCTGGAGTTCGAGAAGACGTTTGTTCTCGAACGAGCGGAACAACGAGAGGTAAAAGCTCGTAACGGAAGATCCGAGACCGAAAACCAATGAGATGTCGCGGACGGCTTCACCGGCCGGAATGCCAAACAAGAGATAAGGAAAACCGTCGAAGACGCCGGAATCAACCAACAGGTCCGTCAGCGAATACACGAGCAAGAAGACCGCGCCGGTCAGCAGAAGGATGGTCGCACCCGATGATCGATACGTGGAATGAAATACGTAGATGGCGGAAACGCACACGAGCGTCAGAGCGGCCAGGGTGAAGAGGTCGGATTGCAGCCTCGTCAGAAGATCCAGTTCCCGGCCGAATTTGGAGGCGAGTTCAAGAACGGCCCCGCACACCAGGGTGGCGAATACCACCCGCCGTACACGGCCCAAGCCATCGCGAAACGGCCCGCGTCCCAACACACGCGCCTTCGTACTCATAGGAATAATCGCGCCACGGTCCCCTCCGTACGCAACGGACTCTCATATGCGTGCGCAGTGCACAACGTCGATGGGCAACGGCCCCCATTCCGCTCGAACGACACGCGGCTTCGCGGGTGTCCCACAACTATCCGACATCGTATGTATTCGCAAACACCAATTCAACCTAAAACGGCAGTTGAATGGGACTGACCCCGTCTTTCGCGTAGGCTTTGCGGAGCGAAACACGGGGTCTGTCCCCTCACCCTGAGCAGCGAGGGCGGATAGGTTACCGCGGAGCGGCGGGAGTGAGGAATTCCCGTATGCTGGTGTAATTCTTGAGCCCGAACAGATCCGCATTGTATGGACCGTTGCTGCAATGATCCGCGATGTCACGGTCCATGTAGTACTCGTTGTGCGGCCTGAAACCGGGAATGGTTATCACATTTACGAACACGTCGAGACCCCGGTGTCCGGTGCCGGGCGGGATGTGAACGAAGCTGCCGGGCTCCAACGGGTGCTCCTCGAAACGGCTCAGGTCAAGCAGATCGGGATATGTGACCAGCGAAGGCCTGCGGCCGTGCGTGTGCAATGCGTACGCGCCAGGGTCCAGCACGAGGTAGAACTCGTTCTGGGCACACCCCTCGCCAATGCAGTGGGGCGGGTGGAAATGAGAAGGCGAGGTTTCCTTCGCGATGTTTACCACGTGACTGTTGACGAAGTTGACCCCGTCGTCCTGCTGGCCGGGTCTGTCCATGTACCACGTGAGCGGCAGGCGCCGGAACGGATCGAAGTCGAAGTTGCAGCCCCCGGAGGTGTCCTTGAGAAAGCGCAGGCGCATGGCAGCGGGGACATGACTCGTGTGGCGGTTCGCGTTGTCCAGCGTGAGGCATGCAAATGTGCCACGCACGCGCAGCCTCTCCTCGCCGGCCACGATGAGTTGGTCGCCTTCCATGATCGGTTCCCAGGAGGCGTGGGTCTTGCGCGAGTACCCTGCGGCAAAACACAAGCCGAAGAGACGCTCGAGCGCGTCGTGGACTCGCGGGTCGCCGGACCACGGCGCGGGAAGGTGCTCCAGCTTCCAAAGGTCGCCGGCAAAGTCGCCCAGAAAGACATCGCCGTGCCAGCGGCTGAGGATGGCCTGCACGGGCACCCTGGCCCCCTCGGCAAGCGTGTCCTGCCCGTCGCGCAGAATCGCGAGAGTCTCCGCGAGCGCGGGGTCGATGGCCTCGGGAGTGTACTCCGCGGGCAGGCGACTGCCGTCCCCTTCTTTCGTGCGATAGCCCGCGGGTAAGAACACTTCGCCGCGCCCTTCGTAGAGCCAGAAGACGGTCATGCCGCCTAACGGCGAAACCAGTTCCGCTTCGTGCGCGTGGAGGTGATAGCGCCCGAAACGCAGCGCCGGGTGCTCCTCGCGAAAGGCGTCCGAGAAGGTCTTGAGCGCGCGCTCTTCGCGCATGTGCATGATGCTGACCTTGGGCATGGCGACAGTATACCTGCAAGCCAACAAGCGTGCGAAGCAGAGGGGCGGAGGATGGATGCCCGCCTGCGCGGGCATACTGGTGCTCGGGATACGTGGAGGAGATGCCTGAAGATGAGGCCGTGGGCGAAGAACATCCCCCTCGGCCCTGCGGGCCTGCCCCCTTCGAAGGGGGACCTTGTGCGCGTGCCCTTCGGGCCGCGTGATATGGCGGCCCACTGCCCCTGTGCAGCCATTGGATGCCGGATTTATCCACAAATATAGTGTTGCAAACGTCCCCCTTTGAAGGGGGTGTAGGGGGATGTTCTTCTCTTCTCGGCGGAGAAGTGCTTCGAGGCCCGCTATTCGCCGGTGTAACCGAGCGCGCGGAGTTCCTCCACTACATCCTCCGACAGCGATTTCGCGGCGGAGCGTTTCGTCGTGGGCGGCACGTACCATACGCGCAGCGCGGTCTTTCCCTTCGGGTCGAGCGACGGCAAGGGGAACTCGCCCTCGGCGGGGTCGAGATTGAGAGTGAATTGTGTACCGGTCCGCAGTTCCTGATTGCCCGCCGCGAGCGTCATCTCGGATCCCGACGTGGCCGTGACCACGAGCTTTGTGGACGGGTCCGTGGTGCGCAGGATGAGTTCGTCTTTCCCATCGCGGCCCATGATCACGCGTATGGTATTGCCTTTGAGGATCATATTCTGCCGGTCGCGGCCCTGTGCGAGGATCGCCGTATCCAGCGCGCTGTCGGCGGTGACCTCCAGTTCGCCCCGCCATTCAGGGTCGGGCGAACTGTAGGCAAAATGCCAGCCCTCCGGATTCACCTGGAAGAAGTCAAGGAGGTCCGCGCGCATCTCATCGATCGGCCCGGGCGGGGTCTCGTAGAGGTCGTTGCGTTCCTGTTTGTCGCTTGTCATGTCGAAGAGTTCGTAGTTGCCGCTCACGACGTCGCGGATGAGCTTGACGGCGTCTGTGCGGATCGCGCGCTGGTTCATGCGCTGAATGTAGGCCTTGCCTTGCGGCGGCCGGGACTTCTCGAGGAGGGCCTTGAGATCCTGGCCGTCCACGGGATGCGGCAGCGGAACGCCGATCACGCTGAGCACGGTCGGGTACAAGTCGGTGACCTGCACGATGCCGGAGTGCCGCGTGCCCGCATGGTGGCCCTGGGGAAAACGAATGATGAGCGGAACGCGCGCGCTGGGCTCGTACACGGTGCCGTGGCCGTACTCGCCGTGCTCGCCGAATTCTTCGCCGTGATCGGAGGTGACGATGATCAGCGCGCGGTCGTACAGGCCAAGTTCCTTCATCTTTTCGAAGAACCCGTGCAGGCTGTGGTCGACCATGCGAATGCAGTCGTCGTAAAGGGCGATGCAATAGGCGACTTCTTCCTGCGTCGGGGTCAGTTCGCCGCGGTTGGCGGCGAGCATGAAGGCCTCCGCGTCGATCTTCGTGCGGCCTTCCCGCTCGAAGGTGGGCGGCGAGGTGAATTCCTTGGAGAAGTGCAAGAAAGCTGGATCATCGGGGCCGTAGGGCAGGCCGTCGTACTGGCGCGCGGGTTTCGAGTGCACGTCGAAATTGTGGAAGAAGACGAACTGGTTCGGCACAGGATGGTTTTCCATCCAGCCGAGCACAAGCTCCTGCGTTTCGAAAATGCCGCGGAACCGCCAATCGGGGACGTTGTACACGTCGAAGCCGTGCGCGAAGCCGCGCCAGGGATACAGCCAGAAACTGAAGCCGGTATAGCCCGCGGTGAGATAGCCCGCGCCGCGCAAGGCTTCGGCGAGCGTCACGGTGGATTCAGGGAGATTCGCATTGGCCGTGAGACCGTGGTTCTTCGGATAAAGCCCGGTAAACATCGTGCCGTGCGAGGGAAGCGTCCAGGTCTCCTGCGCGATGGCGTTTTCAAAAACGACGGCCTCCTTGGCGAAGGCGTCGAGATGAGGCGACGTCTCGCGCAGATAGCCATAAGTGGACAAATGGTCCGCGCGCAGCGTGTCGCACACGATGAGTATGACGGGAATCGAGGCGATGTCCTGGACCTTGCTGTAAACGATGGGGTTGCCCCAGAACGCGTAGTCCGCCGCGGTCAGTTCGAGGCAATCCACGGAGAAGTGGAGCGTCACCTCTTGGCCGGCGTATTCGGAGAGATCCTTCTCGAAGGGGACCCACATGCGGTGCGGCTCGACCGTGGCAGGTTCGAGCGTCTCATCCAACAGGTCCACGCGCTTGCCGCCAGATTCCAGCGCGACGTGAAAACGCGCACGGCCGGTCCGCCCGTCTTCCCAAGCGCGCGGCAGCATGCCGAGGTGCAGATCGAGCGCAGCTGAAGGCGGCACGGTGATGCGCCACGGAGGCAGGGTGCCGTAGAGGGCCTCGTGGGTCTGCGCTTCGAGCGTGACGCGCGCCGGCGCTTCGGGGGCCGCGTAGAGGAAACGCAATGATGTGAGTTCCACGTTCGCGGGCTGGTCGGAGGGGTAAAACGCGAAACTCTTAATCTGTCCCTGCCAGGTCTCGGCGGTGTACGGATCGAGCGGAATCCGGTAGGTGTGGAACTGCTTGTCCGCGAAGATGGGCGTCCCCACGCCTTTGTTATGCAGCACCGACGGTTCCAAATCGCTCGACCAGCTCATGCTGCAGCGCGTGCCCACGTCCGCCTTCATGGTCACTTCGAGAACGTTGTAGTGGTCAGCGCGGAAAGGCAGGTTTGCCTCGACGCTGCTGTACTGGTCGCCCGCGGCGATGCGGATGGAATTCTCGCCATGTTCGACGTATTTGGCGAGGTCGGACTTTTCGAGCTTCCCCGCGTCACGGAGACCCACTGAGACCCGCAGCGAGGACAAGTCCACGGAAAGCGGCTCGCGCTGCACCTCTTTGCGGCGGAGCAGCAGGTCGTCCGTGATGCGGAAGACCTGGGCTTTGCCGTCCACGGTCGAAACGAGTTTTGCGGACAGGGGCGCGGAATCCGCCGCGTCCTCCTGGTGCAACTTCGAGACGGGGCCGCGCCGGCACCCCGCGAAGGGAAACGCCAACAAGAGAACGAGAACGGCCAGTGCCAATGCGCGGCACCGCGCCAGTCGAGTCGCGAACATGATCAACGATGTACCTTCATGGTAGGCAGGAAATTGACAGTTGCGGCCAGCACCAAAGCGGAGCCGGCAATGCTCCGAGGTCGAACCTTAGCGCAGGGTGAAATCGGGAGTCAAACCGGGATCCCGCGGCTCTAGCGTTCGGGATTCAAAGCTCCCGGCGTGATATTGAGGCTGCTTCACGCCGTCAATCCCCGCAAGCGGAAATCCCTCATTGTTTTCACGCCCCCGTGCAACGCGCCGGGTCTTAAGGATGGAACGCAGACATCAACCCTGAGAGGTGCGGCGCATGGCGCGATGGTTGGATTGGCTACGAGGAAATGCAAAGGCGGCTGGCGCTTCGCATCCGGCCGCGCAGGTGGGGACCTTCGAATCGCGCGAGCACGCGGCCTCCACACTGCCCCTTTCGCTCGCGGAGGACCAGCGCCTGTGGCGCGGGCTCGGCTCGGAGTACGTCGCGCTGCCGAACAACACGCCCTTCTCGATGCTTCAGGTGTACCGCTTCCTCAGCGACGCGATCCCCGACGTATCCGACGCCATCTGGACCTGGAAACGCCTTTGCCAGACCGGATACGACATCGAGATCATCAAGCCGTCCTCGGATGTGGCGCGGCGTCGCGCGCAACGGCTCCTGCGCGAACTCGATCAGCGCGTCAACAGCGGCGACCGCGGCATGGATGGACTGCTGGATGTCTTCTACACCTCGCTCTTCACCTACGGTGCGGCGGCGCTCGAAATCGTGTTGACGCAGAGCCGCGAGTCCATCTTTGATGTGATTCCCGTCGATGTGTGGACCGTGCGGTTCCGCCGCGAGGATGGCCAACTCCAGCCGTATCAAGTCATCGACGGCGAAGCAATTCGTCTGCCCCGTGAACGCTTCATCTACATCGGGCTCGACCGCGACGGCACCAACCCTTACGGCCGGTCCATGCTGCGCGCGCTGCCCTTCGTGCTGAAGATTCAGCAGCGGCTCATCGAGGACATGGCGAAGGCCACGCACAACGCCGGCTGGTCGAAGCTCCACGTGCGCTATACGCCGGACGAGCGCCAGCGCGGCGAATCAGCCGACGCGTACGAGAAACGCATCAACGGCAACTTCGACTCGTTGCGCGAGAAACTATCCGGGCTCAAGGTGGACCAGAATCTCGTCACCTACGACAACGTCCAGATCGACGTTATTCACGGCGATCAGCATGCGCAGGTCTTCTACGACAACCACAAGGCGATCGAGGAGCAGGTGATCACGGGCATGCACCTCATGCCAATCCTGCTCGGACGCAACTACGGCACGACCGAAACCTATGGCACGGCGCAGTTCGAGATCATCAACCGCCACGTCGAGGCCGTGAATCGCAGCGTCAAGCGCATCCTCGAGCGCCTGTACGGCTTCGAACTCGCGTTGATGTGGGGCTACGCGGAGGCGCGCGTGAAGATGCGCGGCAACCGTACGGTCGATGTCCTGCGGGAAGCGAACGCGCGTTCACGCGAAATCGCCAACGCGATCCAACTCCGCGACGCGGGCTTCATCAATCACGAAGAGGCCGCCAAGACACTCGGCATCGCCTGATCGAAACGAACCTCCAACACGGGAGCATACGCATGGAACTGGAACCCTTTGTCTTCCGGCGCGAAGGCGCCCTCGTCGCGGCGCGGTCGCTTGCCGAAGAGAACGTCGCGGACGACGTCAGCCGCTTCGCGCTGCGTCCGCTGGAGCCGCACGAGTTCGCGGTGTTCACACTCGACCTCTGCCACGACCAAATCGACCGCCACTTCAGCCGCTTTCCGCAGGAGGAGTTGACTAAGATCAACGCGATGACGCCCGGGCGCCCGCTCATGGAGCGCCACGACCTGCGCGGGTCGCTGCCACGCGGCACCTTCTTCCGGTCGCGCGTACACGATGGCAATGGCCGTGTGTCGGTGCGCCCGGATGTCTACGTGCTGCGCACGCAACAGAACGCCGGCTTCATTCTCAACATCGAGGGCGGTGTCTACCGCGAGACCTCCATCGGATTCTCCTTCGAGACGCCTGAATGCTCGATCTGCCACAAAGACCTGCGCACTTGCGACCACGTGCCCGGCAGGACCTACGGCGACCAGCAGTGCCATTACGTGATGCGCAACGTGCTCGAAGTCATCGAAGGCTCCATCGTCTCCTCGGGCTCTCAAGGCACCGGCTTCGTCTCCGCGCAACAGGCGGAGCGCGCGTACCCGCTGGCACAGGCGTTGAAACGCGCGCGCGACGCGTACCACGAGCCCATCGTGCTGCGCTCGCCTTCGTGGTGGTCCCATGAGTAGCGGCGTGCACGAGCAAACCGGGAGGACCTGTGCCATGAACTCCGAACCCGAGCGTTGCCCTTACAACATGGTGCACGACGTGCAGATGAACAACCTCGCGGAGGACATCAAGGAACTGCACCTCCGCGTGCGCAGTCTCGAAACCACCCTCACCCGCGGCGTGATGCTGCTCGTCGCGAACCTCGTCGCCGTCATCGTGTCCCTCGGCCAGCAACTGCTGCAACCCTGAGCGAAAGGAAGTCTTCATGTATTGGAGAGTCACAAGCGAGGAAGTCTCGGGCGGCGCGCGGGAGTCACGTGAGTTCGCGGACGGTTCCTTCGTACTGCACCGCCATCGCGACGCGGACGGCCCGCACCTCGACCTGCGCATCGAGTGCGGCGACTGCCTCATGGGCTGGCGTATCGACGCGTGCACTTTCGACGGCGAGCCCTGGGCGACAGAAAAGGCCCCGCACGACCGGCGCTGGCTCGAGCAACACGGCGACGCCGAGTGCGTCGATGCCGGCCTCTACCGCTGGGCCGAGCAACGTCCCGACGCACGAGCGCTGCTGCTCATGGGGCGCAACGCGGATCGCATGATCCGTATCGAACGCGCGGAGGGGTTGAATCCATCCACCGTACGCGCCGTGCGCGACGCGCTATCCGCATGCAACGTGGAGGCCGCGCACGCGGCGCAATTGATCACGGACGGCGTCACTGCGCGCACGCGCGCCATCGAGCGTGTCTGCGGCCTCGGCCGTGAACTCGATGGTTCGGCCTTCGACGATGGCCTTTGGCGCCGCACGCTCGCGCAGCTCTCGCTTGACGAGATCCACGTGCACCTCCGCGCGCTCGAGCTGCGCTTCGACGCCAAGTACCCGCCCAGTCCTGTGTCCCGTCCCGAGCCGCTGCCCTCGCGCGAAGCGGGCCGGCACGCGGAACGGGCTCTGACGATCCTTCGCGAAGACGCGCGTGTGTAGACGCTTCGCGGCAATTTCGACAGCAACTTCCCAGAATCAAGGAGAACCATCATGGCATTTGGAGACGTAGGCGGCGCGGTGACCGAATTGGTCATCACCTGCAAGACCCCGGCCAGCGGCACTGTGAACATCGCCACCGGAGATGCGGTGAAGCTCACGGGCGCATACACCATCGACAACGCGACCGCCGACGAGGACGCGATCTTCGGCCAGGCGCTGGCCAGTGCGTCCGCAAACGGCATCGGCATTCCGGTGAAAGTCCGGGGCATCTGCATCTTCACCTACACGGGGGCCGCGCCCGCCGTGGACGGTGTGAAAGGCGTGCTGTGCTCTGCCACGGACGGCACGGTGAAGGCGCCCGCCTCCGGGAACGGCAAGGGCATCAACCTCAAGGTCGACACGGGGACGAGCAAAGTCCACGTGCTGCTCTAATCGCGCCAGAGCATGTGGCGGCTCACATGGCGCTGGGTGTGTGACTGAAAGAACATCCCCCTGCACCCCCTTCAAAGGGGGACGTGCATAACTTCACAGTTATGGATTTGCGGCAATGCTTGGGGTCGCACAAAGGCTTCGGATCACCGGCATATGAAGGCCCGAAGGGCCTCTTGCGTCCCCCTTTGAAGGGGCAGGCCCGCAGGGCCGAGGGGGATGTGAGGGCAACCAAGCGGCCCCTGATTCAAATCAACGGAGAACATCGAACATGAACTATCGAGACGATCTCGTGAAGGAACGCCTGGCCTTTCTGAGCCAGGAACCCGAGA